>JBIJED010000088.1:0-8744 GCA_044343785.1 Azospirillales bacterium
TTCGCTCTCGTCCTCGAACAGGCGGGCGAGGCCGATCTGCACCGTCCGCACCGCCTCGCGGTCGGTCGCGATCAGCGGCCAGATGTAGTTGTTCCACTGGTCGAGGAAGACCCAGAGCGCCACCGCGGCGACCGCCGGTCGCGACATCGGCACGACGATGTTCCATAGGATCCGCCACGCCGACGCGCCGTCGAGGCGCGCGGCGTCGATCACGTCCTGGGGGATCGACTTGAAGTGCTGGCGCAGGAAGAAGATGGCGAAGCCGTGGGCGAGATAGGGAACGATGAGGCCCCACAGCGTGTCGAGCAGCCCCGCCTTCGCGATCATCAGATAGTTGGGGATCAGCGTCATGTGCGAGGGGATCATCAGCGTCGCCACGCACGACAGGAACAGAAGCTCGCGGCCCGGGAACGCGGCCCGCGCGAAGACGAAGGCCGCCAGCACGCTGGTCAGCATCACCGCCCCGGTGATGGCGACGCAGACGATCACGCTGTTGACCACGTAGAGGAGGAACGGCGCCTTGGTCCACACGGCGCGATAGGCGTCGAGCGTGAGCGGCCAGGGGACGAAGCCACGCCCCATCACCTGGTCGGCCGGCATGAGGGAGACGAGCACCGCCATCGCGAAGGGCATCACGACCAGCACGCCGAGCCCGGCCGCGAACAGCAGCCCGAAGGAGGGGAGGCGCAGCGGGCGCGGCACCCGGGCCGCGACGGTCGCGGCGCGCGGCAGCTCAAGCGAGGTCATAGCCGACCCTCCTGCGCGCGACGAGGAACTTGAGCGCGGTCAGGGCGAGCAGGAACACGAACAGCAGCATGGCGATCGCCGAGCCCTTGCCGATGTCGAAGAAGGCGAAGCTCGTCCGGTAGAGGAGGGAGACGATCACCTCCGTCGCCCCGGCCGGCCCGCCGCGGGTCATCACGTTGACGACGGTGAAGACCTGGAAGCTGTCGATCACGGCGACGACCAGCAGGAACAGCGTGGTCGGCGCCACCAGCGGGACCGTGATCGTCGTGAACTGCCGCACGGGCCCGGCACCGTCGATGCGCGCGGCCTCGTAGTAGTCCTTCGGGATGGCCGCGATGCCGGCGACGTAGACGACGATGTCGTAGCCGAGCTGCTTCCAGATCGAAACGATCACGATCGTCCACAGCGCCATGTCCGGCGAGGTGAGCCAGCGCACGCCGCCCATCCCCATCGACCGCAGGACGAGGTTGACGAGCCCCTGGTCGGTGCTGAACAGCCAGCTCCACACCACCGAGACGGCGACGGTGGAGCTGATCACCGGCAGGAAGTAGGCGCCGCGGAGCACGCGCCTGAGGGGCGTCTCGTCCACCAGAACCTGCGCCAGCATCAGCGCCAGTGCGAGACGCAGCGGCACGCTGGCCACCGTGAACCATGTCGTGACGGTGACCGAATTCCAGAACCGCTCCTCGTTCATCAGCTTCGCGTAGTTCGCGAGGCCGACGTAGGTCGGGGCGGGGGACAGGAAGTCCCAGCGGTGGACGCTGAGCCACGCGGAATAGACGATCGGCCACCAGATGAAGACGCCCAGCACGGCGACCGCCGGCAGCGCGTAGAGGTACGGGACGATGGAGAGCCGGGCGGGCCCGAGCCGTGCGCCGATCATCGCGCGTTCCGCGGCCCGACCGCGACGGGCCTGACTGTCATCGACATGCAATACTTCCGCTTTCCAGTCAGCGCGGAGGAATAGACCCCGGTCCCGTAGTTGTCGAGCCGTTTTCCGGAACGACATCAAAATGAAACATAAATGAAATACATCGCGACTACCGTCCGCGCCATCCGAACACCCGATGAGTGAGGAGAGCAGGAACGATGCGGATTCGCGACGGCATCGCGGCCTTGGCCGCGTGGGGCGTCCTCGCCGCGGCGGGGAGCGCCGGGGCGCAGACGACCGTGACCTTCTGGCATTCGCTGGGCGGGGTGGGCGAGAAGGCGATCAACGAGATGGCCGGCCGCTTCAACGCCAGCCAGACCGCGGTGAAGGTGGAGCCGACCTTCGTCGGCAGCTACGTCGAGGGCATGACGCGCCTTCAGGCGGCCATCCCGGCCAACCGGGCGCCCGACATCATGATGCTGGAGATCACCCGCTACGGGCTGTTCGCCGAGCGCGGGCTGCTCGAGCCGCTGGAGCCCTATCTCGCGGCCTCGCCCGAGGCGACCGCGAACATCATGCCCTACGCGCTCGACGCCGCGAAGTACAAGGGCAAGTCCTACGTCCTGCCGCTGAACACCTCGACCCCGCTGATGTACTACAACCGCGACATGTTCCGCGCGGCCGGGCTCGACCCGGACAAGCCGCCGCGGACGTGGGACGAGATGCTGGCCGCAGCGCGCACGCTCACCCTGCGCGAGGGCGACCGGACACGGCAGTGGGGCATCAACACGCCCCCGCAGTGGGTCCGCTGGGCGATGACCCGCCAGAACGGGTCGGAGTGGGTGGATACCGACGACGGCAAGGTCCTGATCGACACGCCGTCCTCCATCGAGGCGTACAAGTTCGCCGCCGACTGGATCCACGTCCACAAGGTGGCGAGCCAGGAAGCGGGGACGCGCGAGGCGATCGGCGTGCAGTACTTCACATCGGGTCAGGCGGCGATCCACTTCGACTCGACCGGCTCCATGGGCAACCTCGCCCGGGCGGTGAAGTTCGACATGGGCGTGGCGCACCTGCCGTGCCGCGTCACCTGTGCGGCTCCGCTGGGCGGGGCCGCCATCGGCATCATGTCGACCGCGGCCAAGCCGCGGAAGGACGCGGCGTGGCGCTTCATCGCGTTCATGATGCGCGCCGACCAGAACGCGACGGTGTTCGTCGAGACCGGCTATCTGCCGATCAACAAGCTGACGCAGGAGCACCCGGTCGCGAAGGCCCACCTCGCCGCGAACCCGATGTGGAACACCGCCGTGACGCAGCTTCCCGTCGCCTTCACCCGCGCCCGCCCGCCGGCCATGCCCCGCATCCGGGACCGGGAGGAAGAGGTGTGGCAGTCGATCGTGATCGGCCAGAAGCCGGCCGAGCAGGCGCTGCGCGACTTCGGCCGGGAGGTGCGGGAGATGATGGCGGCGGGGGGCTGACGCCCCTTCGCCCCGACGCTTGCCTCACTCCACGTGGTCGGTCCGGCACGCGGCCAGCGTCTGGATCGCCCAGGTGGAGCCCGCGAGCGAGATGCGGCTCGCCCCGGGGCCTCGGGCCGGCACGCGCACCGCCACCGTCCGCCCGCGGGCGTAGGGGGCGAGCATCGTCGCGACGTCGGTCCCCGCCTCCATCATGCCGAGGATGGTCGGCGTGACGGGGCGCGCGGGCCGCCGGGTCCCGCCGGCGTCGTCCACCGCCACCTCGACCGCGTAGGCCCCGCCCGCCTCGAGTTCGGGCGGGCCGAGGTCGATCAGCAGGCCGACCGTCGCCCGCGTCGCCATGAACCCGAGGCGCGGCGGCGGGTCCTGGGGGCGGGAGGCGACGCAGTAGCGGATCTCGCCCGTTCCGCCCAGCGGGATGGTGTAGGCCTCCACCAGCCACCCCTCGCGCTCGCCGACGATCCGCGCCTCCTGGGCGGGAGCGGGGGTGGCGAGGAGGAGGGCGAGGAGGGCGGCCGCGAGAAACGGAGGGCGTCGTGCGGCGCCCCCCTCTCCCCCGTCCCCTCCCCCCGGGGGGGGGAGGGGAGTGAAGTCGAGGCCGCGTCCCCTCCCCCCCCCGGGGGGAGGGACAGGGAGAGGGGGTTCGCCACCGCCCATCCCCCTCACGCGCTCCGCCGCACCCCGCCGCCGAGCGCGCGCCCGTGCCCCGGGCGGCCGCGGGCGTCCTCGTCGAACAGCTCGGCCAGCTTTTCCATCATCGTGCCGCCCAGCTGTTCGGCGTCGACGATGGTGACGGCACGGCGGTAGTAGCGGGTGACGTCGTGGCCGATGCCGATGGCCACCAGCTCCACCGGGCTCCGGGTCTCGATGAACTCGATGGACTGCCGCAGATGGCGTTCCAGATAGTTCCCCGCGTTGACCGACAGCGTGCTGTCGTCCACCGGCGCGCCGTCGGAGATCACCATCAGGATCTTGCGCTGCTCGGGCCGGCCGACGATGCGGTTGTGCGCCCACATCAGCGCCTCGCCGTCGATGTTCTCCTTCAGGATGCCTTCGCGCAGCATCAGCCCGAGGTTCCGGCGCACCCGCCGCCAGGGCGCGTCGGCGCCCTTGTAGACGATGTGGCGAAGGTCGTTGAGCCGCCCGGGGTTCGCGGGCTTGCCGGACTGCAGCCACGTGTCGCGCGACTGCCCGCCCTTCCAGGCGCGGGTGGTGAAGCCGAGGATCTCCACCTTCACCCCGCAGCGCTCCAGCGTGCGGGCGAGGATGTCGGCGCTCATCGCGGCGATGGTGATGGGGCGACCGCGCATCGAGCCCGAATTGTCGATGAGCAGCGAGACGACCGTGTCGCGGAAGTCCGTCTCCTTCTCCTGCTTGTAGGAGAGGGGGAGGAGCGGGTTCACCACGATGCGGGCGAGGCGGGAGGCGTCGAGGATCCCCTCCTCGCGGTCGAAGCTCCAGCTCCGCTGCTGCTTGGCGAGCAGGCGGCGCTGAAGCCGGTTCGCGAGCCTGGAGATCACGCCCTGCAGGTGCTGGAGCTGCTGGTCGAGCAGCAGGCGCAGGCGCGCCAGCTCGTCCACGTCGCACAGCGCCTCCGCCTCCACCACCTCGTCGAACTTCGTCGTGTAGGTCTTGTACGCCGACGGGTCGGCCTCGTTGCGGCGGTCGTTCTCCGGGCGCCAGGGTCGACCGGGGTTGCCCGGCTCCTCGCCCCCGTCGCCGTCGGCCATCTCGCCGTCCTGCTGCTCGCCCCCCTCGTCGCTGCCGTCGCCGTCGGAGGGCTGCTGCTCGGCGCCCTGGGCCATCTGCTCGTCGTCGCTGTCCTTCTCGCCGCCGCGGGCCTGGCCGTCGGACGGTTCGCTCTCGCTCTCCCCGTCCTTCTCCTGCTCGTTCTCGTCCTCGCTCGGATCGGGCTCGGGCTCCGCGCCGATCTCCATCTCCATGTCCCGGAGCAGCGAGCGGGTGGCCTTCGCATAGGCGTCCTGGTCGTCCAGCACGCCGGAGAGGCCCTCCATCCGGTCGCCGACCCGCTTCTCGATCCAGTCGCGCCAGAGTTCGACCGCGGGCCGCGCGATGTCGGGCGGCGGCTCCCCGGTCAGGGCCTCGCGCGCCATCAGGCGGATGACGTCGGCCAGCGGCGCCTGTTCGCGCGTGGTGATGCGGTCGAAGCCCTGGCGGCGGTAGCGCTCGTCCAGCGCCTGCCCCAGGTTCGCCGCCACGCCGGCCATGGCGCGGGCGCCGATCGCCTCGACCCGCGCCTGTTCCATCGCCTCGAACGCCGCCCGCGCCGTCTCGCCCGTCGGCATGCGGGTCGCGTGGACGCGCGCGTCGTGGTGGCGCAGGCGGAGCGCCACCGCGTCGGCCGCGCCGCGGATCAGCGCCACGTCGCGCGGGTTCAGGTCGCGCGGCGGGGCCGGCACGCGGACGCGCCGGCCGGCGAGGCCGGGCGCCTCGGTGGAGAAGGCGACCTGCACCTCCTTGTCGGCCGCCATGGCGCGGACGGCGCCGGCGGTGGCGCGCTTGAAGGTCTCGACGGGGGATTCGCGGTCGGTCATCGGGCGTCTCGGGCAGAGGCGGGACGGGTCCTGCCACGTCGGAGATTAGCCCTACCGGAGGAAGGCCGGAAGCCCTCTGGCGCGCAGCCCCGCCCCGATGGTCCGCGCGATCGACAGCGGGACCGAGGGGGCGAGGCAGAGGATGGTCGCCCCATAGACGGCGGCCCCCGCGGCGACCATGCCCGTCAGCCGCGACCAGGGGCCCAGCGCGTCGAGGACCGCGTGGTCGGCGGCGAGCACGGCCAGCGTCATCACGCCGCCGGCGACCAGCGGCGCCACGGTCCCGCGGATCTGGTCGCGCGCGCCGAGGTTGAGGACGCCGCGCGTCATCGCCAGCACCAGCGGGATCGTGACCGCATGCCGCAGGAGCCAGGAGCCCGTCGCCGCCTCCAGCCCGAAGGGCGCGGCCAGCACCACCATGGGGAGCGTGAGGAGGATCGTCACCGCCGGCGCGACGAGGTTCAGGTGAGCGCGGCCGACCGCGGTGAAGATGGCCGACTGGAACTGGGTGATCGCGACCAGGACGATGCTGACCGACAGGATCTGCAGCACGCCGACCGTCGGCTCCCACGCCGGGCCCAGCACGAGGGGGACGAGCACGGGTGCCGCCACCGCGAGGCCGGCGAACAGCGGCACGATCACCAGCGCCGTCCGCTCGGTCGCCGCGAGGAAGCCCGCGCGCAGCGCCGCCGGGTCCGACTGGCGGCGGGACAGCAGCGGGAGCGCGATCTTGTTCACCACGCCCAGCGAGAGCTGCTGCAGCACGTCGACGAGGCGGAACGCCATGCTGAAGTGGCCCAGCGCCGTGCGGCCGAGGACGGCGCCGATGGCGATGGCGAACAGGCGCGAGCCGGCGATCCACAGGAGCGTCGCGCCCAGCGAGGGGATCGCGACGCGCAGAAGCTCCCCCAGCCGGGCGGCCGACCAGTGGGCGCGCGGGCGTTCGGGCGCCACCGCCCAGACGCAGGCGAGGGAGACCGCATTGCCCACCAGCGTCTGCGCGACGAGCGCCCAGACGCCCCAGCCGCCGAGCGCCATCGCGATGCCGACGGCCGCACCGGCGAAGCGGCCGGCGGCCGTGCGGATGGCGATCCAGCGGAACTGCATGTCGCGGCGCATCCGGGCCAGCAACGCGCCGTTGACCCCCTCCATCACGATGCCGAGGCCGAGCCAGGCGAGGATCGCGCCGAGCCGCGGTTCCTCGTAGTGGCCCGCCAGCACGCGCCCCATGCCGGCGCAGGCGGCGGCCATGAGGACGCCCAGCACCGCCGAGGTCCAGAAGGCGGTCGCGATGTGGTCGGGACCCAGGTCCTCGCGCTGGACGATCGCCTCGTTGAAGAGCTGGGCGATGACGGCGGTCAGGATCTGCACCGTCACGAGGGCGAGCGAGAAGAGGCCGAACTCCGCCGGGCCGATGAAGCGGGCGATGATCAGGACGGTGAGCAGCGACGAGCCGACGCCGATCGCGCTCTCGATCGCCGACCACCCGAGGGAGCGCAGCGCGATCTGTTGGGGCATTGGAGCCTGTCCGGTGGGGTGAACGGAGAAACGAACGCCGGCCGGCTAAGTTCGGTCCCGTCAACGAACCGCAACCCGCCCCCCCGCGCGAGCGCGCAAACGGGGAATGGCGTCCCGAACGGAGAAGGGGCCGACACCCGTCGCGGCCCAGGAGCCGAGCCGAATGCCCGACGACCGCACGACCCGCCCGCAGACGCATCCGGCCGCCATGTCGGCGGTGGTGCCGCGGACCGCCGTCGTGACCCTGTGCGACGGCGATTTCCATTTCGGCGTCGCGGCGCTGGCCAATTCGCTCGCCCGGCACGGATTCCGCGGCACGCTCTGGGTCGGGACGCGCGGCGACCTGCCCGGCTGGGCCGGCGGGGTGGGGGCGGAGGGACGGGTCCGGCGCCTCGCGGTCGCCGACGGGTTCGATGTCCGCTTCTTCGCGCTGGCGACCGAGGGGCTGCTGTCGTTCCGGAAGGCGCGGGCGCTGCTCCACGTGCTGGACGACCTCGCCGCCGACGCCGACCGGCTCTTCTTCTTCGACGCCGACATCGTGGTGAAGAACGACTGGACGGTGTTCGAGGAGTGGGCGGCCGAGGGGGTGGCCGTCTGCCTCGACATCTCCGACCCCTACATGCTGCCGGGCCATCCCAAGCGCCGGTTCTGGGCGCGGATGCTGGAGCGGCAGGGGCTGCCGGTGCGGCCGGTGACCGGCTACTACAACGCCGGCTTCCTGGGGCTCGACCGGCGCGACCGGGCGCTCCTCGAGGTCTGGGCGCGGCTGGTCGACCGCCTGCCGGAGGAAGGGCGGCCGCACCATGTGCGCCGCTTCCGCACCCGGGCCTCGCCGCTCCACTTCATGGACCAGGACATGTTCAACGCGGCCCTGATGGCGGTCGACGTGCCGCTCGCCCCCATCGGGCCGGACGCGATGGACGCGCTCTTCCCCTACAACCACTACATGGCGCACGCCTATTGGCGGCAGAAGCCGTGGACGCGCGACTACGTCCGCGACGCGCTCCGCGGCTTTCCGCCGGACAAGGCGCATTCGGAGTTCTGGAAGTACCTCGACGGCCCGATCCGCCCCTTCGCCGCGGCCGAGCACCGCCGCCGCCTGCGGAACCTGAAGCTGGGCAAGCTGATCGGGCGGTTCTACGCCCGGCCGAGCGTGGGGGATTGAGGCCCGATCACGCCCGCCCGGTGCGGATGCCCGTCTCGGTCAGCTCCGTGCCGAAGCAGCGCTGGTAGTATTCGGCGACCGTCGACCGCTCCACCTCGTCGCATTTGTTGAGGAACGTCAGCCGGAAGGCGAGGCCGACGTCCTCGAAGATCTGGGCGTTCTGGGCCCAGGTGATGACGGTGCGCGGGCTCATGACGGTGGAGATGTCGCCGGCGATGAAGCCCTGCCGGGTCAGGTCGGCCAGATGCACCATCGCCGCGATCGTCTTCCGCCCCTCGTCGGTGTCGTAGACCGGCACCTTGGCGGCGACGATCTGGGTCTCGGCGTCGTGGGGCAGGTAGTTCAGCGTGGCGACCACGTTCCAGCGGTCCATCTGGCCCTGGTTGATCTGCTGGGTCCCGTGATAGAGG
>JBIJED010000090.1:0-8703 GCA_044343785.1 Azospirillales bacterium
ACGCCGCTTGCAATGGCGGCGCGGATCGCTATATTCGCCGCTCACCGCCGGGGGCCACCCCACGCGGGACGGAGCGCGGGCGTAGCTCAGGGGTAGAGCACAACCTTGCCAAGGTTGGGGTCGAGGGTTCGAATCCCTTCGCCCGCTCCAACGAATTCGAGGATCCGACGGAAGGGCCGGGTGTTGACCCGGCCCTTCGTCGTTTCCGGGGCAATCACCGGGCGGAGACAGCGCCGACCGCGACGGGAAGCCTCATGAAGGGCCGCCCGCCACCTCCACCATCACCTCGTTGCGGCGCAGGAACGGCAGCGTCCAGGGCGGATCGTAGAAGGCGTAGACCGGCGCCGATGCGGGAACGAGGCCGCGGGCACGAATGGCCGCGGACAGTTCATCCGTCCGCGCCACCAGCGTCTCGGGCGTGTTCAGCCCGGAGAACCGGATGGCCGCATGGCGCTTGCCGGGGATCTCCCGCAACCGAACCGCCGGATCTGTCGGCCGGGGCAGCGTGTCGAGGGTGTACTGCGCGGGCATGACGAAGCGGACGGTCCAGGTGATGCCGTCGCCCTGCTGGAGCACGGGTGCGGTCATCGCGATCGTCTCGCTTTCCGCGGCCCCCTGCTGGAGGACGGGTGCCGTCATCGCGATCTTTTCGCCGCCCGCGTTCGCCGGTCCGGCGGACCCTGTCACCCGCCTCGGCACGTTGGCGCCGAAGATATAGGCGGCGATCGACCGGAAGCCCGCGTTGATCGCGGCCTCCCGCTCGCCGGACACCTCGACCTCCGCGACGATCATGGGGGCATAACGCCGGATCTCGATCGCGCCGTCGGCGCTCTCGATGGCGTAGGCGGGCTGCTCGACGGTCCTGCTCACGACAGGCCCCCACAGTGCGGCGCCGGCCACGACGAGGGCCAAGGCACCCAGGATCAGCATCATGCTCCTACCCTTCATGGATACGCGGCGCGCAGGCAACCGGATCGGTTCAGCGACGCCTCTGCGGTCGCTTCGGTCTCGCTGAGCGAGGTCATGCGCAGCGGGTCCGCATGTCGCGGGCCAGGACGTTCGGCGAGGCGCCGATCACGGGGTCTTCGCCGGCGGCCGGTTCGACATCCACGCTCACCAGCGCCTTGCCGGGCCCGATCGGGTCCACGCGGATCCTGCTCTCGGCGGCGGCGAACTCCGGAGCGGCCTCGAAGAAGGCGGCCTCGATCCGGAACGCGCGGCTGTTCCCCGCCCGGCCCATCGAGCCGGTGAAGCTGACGCCGGCCTCGCGGCTGGCATCCAGCGCCGCCCGCATCTTCCGCATCGTCTCGCTCAGGTGCGGACGGTCCGCGCGGTTGCGCGTCTCCTCCGGATCCGTCGCCAGGTCGGCGTTCCGGTCGTGCAGCTTGCCGATCGATTCGACCCGGATCCCCGCCGCCTGGAGCCGGTGGCCCCAGCCGGGCATCCGCCCGTCATGGGCGCGCGCGTCGTCCCGGTGGCCGGTCCGGTGCACCCGCTCCCCGGTCACGATCGACGCCCGTGCCGGAACGCAGATCGGCGAGGGGGTGTGCGCGGCCGTGAAGCGCCGCCCGCGGGCGGCCAGCCGGTCGATGGCGGGCGTGCGCACGACCGGATGCCCGGCCACACCCAGGTGCCGGCCCGAATGCTCGTCCGACATGACGACGACGAGGTTTCCGGGCCGCGTCACGGGCGCTTCCCCGCGAACCGGCCGATCATGCGGTCGAGCATCCGGCTGAACAGCTCGCGCTCCTCGGGCGTGAAGTCCTGGAGGAGGCGTTCCTGCCGCTGGAAGGCGATGGGAAGGCCCGCCTCGTGGCGCCGCTCGCCCTCGGGGCTCAGGCTGAACCACGTGACCCGGCCGTCGCGCACGTCCGGGCGCAGCCGCACGAGGCCGGCCTGCATCAGCGTGTCGATGGTCCGGCTGGTCTGGCCGCGGTCCATCGCGCAATGGTCGGCGATCTGGCTGACGCCCGACTCGCCGAACAGGCCCAGCGTCGACAGCACGCGCCATTGCGGCAGGGTCAGCCCGATCCGGTCGAAACAGAGGCGCCCGGCCTCGCGCGCGAGATGCCGGCTCAACACCGCGACGCGGTAGCTGAGGGCGCGGGTGAGGTCGCGACGGGCAGGCGCCCGAGGTGGCGATCGTGGGCGGGATCCTGGTCTCCGAACGGGGGCTCGGGCATTGCATCGAGCATTCGCGCGAGATGACCGACCAGGCGAGGATGTTCGCGGGCGTGGTGGCGGTGAGCGTGCTGATCCTGCGGACCGCCGACCGGCTGCGGCGGGTGGAGGGAGCGGCGATGGCGCGGCGGCCGACGGGCCGGCGAGCGCGGGGTCTGAGACCGCCCCTCACACCGCCGCGGGGGCCGAGAGCCGATGGTGCGACCCGGCGGTGCCGGCCGCGAGGTCGCGGTCGTGGGTCACCATCAGGACGCCGAGCCCGCGCTCGGCGACGACCGAGCGCAGAAGGTCGAACACGTCCTTCTGCGTCACCGGGTCGAGGCGCGACGTCGCCTCGTCGGCGAAGAGGAAGACCGGATCGACCAGCAGCGCCCGGGCCAGCGCCACGCGCTGGAGTTCCCCGCCCGAGACCTGGTCCGGCCGGCGGTCGAGCAGGTCGGTCGGGACGCGGAACGCCGCCAGAAGCCGGTCCGCCTCGGCCCACTTGGCCCCGTGCCGGCGGATCACGTCGTCGAGCGCGCGGCGGAGTGCGACCGAGGGGGCGAACGAGGCGACCGGGTCCTGATAGATCTTCTGGAACCGGTGGCGCGCCGTCCCCCGCGACCGGTCGATGCGCCCGGCGTCTGCGGGCATCAGGCCCAGCAGCAGGTTGCCCAGCGTCGTCTTCCCGCATCCCGACGGCCCGCTGACCGCGACGATCTCGCCCGGCCGCACCGCCAGATCGACGTCCGCGAACAGCGTCGCGCCGCCGAGGCGCTTGGACAGGCCCGTGCCCGCGACGGTCGGCTCGCCCGCGGTCCGTGGCGGGACCGGCGCCCAGTACCGCGGGTCGGCGGCGACGAGGCGCCGGGTGTAGTCCGAGCGCGGATCGTCGAGGACCGCCACGGTCGGCCCGCGCTCGACGATCCGCGCCTCCAGCATGACCGCGACCTCGCCGCCGAGGCGCCGCGCGAGGGCGAGGTCGTGGGTGATCACCACCACCGCCGTCCCCGCCGCCGCCCGCTCGCGCAGCAGGTCGGCCACCTCGTCGCGGCGGTCGGCGTCGAGGCCCTTGGTCGGCTCGTCGGCGATCAGGAGAGGTGCGCCCGCGGCGTCGGTCGTCGCGATCGCCACCCGCTGCGCCATCCCGCCCGACAGCTGGAAGGGAAGGCGCCGCGCCGCCGCCGCGGAGAGGCCGAGGGCGGCCAGCGCGCGGCCGGCCAGGCCCCGCGCCTCGGGCCAGGGCCGTCCGCGGACGAGGGCGTGGACCTCGGCCACCTGCCCGTCCGCCCGCATCAGTGGATCGAGCGACTGCCAGGGTTCCTGCGGCAGGAGGGAGATCCGCCGGCCCCAGAGCGCCCGGCGCCCGGCCGGGTCGAGGCGGCCGATCTCGACCCCGCCCAGCACGATGCGGCCCGACCAGCCGAGGTCCGGCGGCAGGGTGCCCATGATCGCATGGGCCAGCAGCGACTTGCCCGACCCTGTCTCCCCCAGGATCACGAGGATCCCGCCGGGCGCCACCGCGAGCCCGGCGTCGGCGACGAGGCGGCGCGATCCCGCCGTCACGTCGAGGCCGCTCACTTCCAGCAGGCTCATGCGCCCGTCCCCTCCGCGTCGCGCGCGGCGGCGAGATGAAGGCCCAGCACCGTGAGACACAGCAGCGCCGCCGGCATCAGCACGTGGAACGGCGCCTCGGCGTGGTGGGGGAGGAGTTCGGTCATCATGCTCCCGAGTTCGGGGGTCGGCGGCCGGAGCCCGATCCCGACGAAGCTCAGCGTCGAGACCGCGACGACGACCGTCGCCAGCCCGAAGGCCGCCAGCGTCACGAGGATGGGCAGGAGTTCCGGCAGGAGGTGGCGGCGGACGATGTGGACGGGGCCGAAGCCGAACAGGCGTGCCGCCTCCACGTCCGGCGCCGTCAGCCGCCCCCGCGCGACGGTGCGGACCACGCGGAAAGCCTCCACCCACAGCACGAGGGCGAGGCCGAGGAACAGCGGCCACGTCTCGCCGGGCGCGAGGGTGGCGAGGATCATCACCAGAAGGAGGCCGGGCAGCGCCATGAGGCCGTCGCACAGGGCCGACAGCGCGCGGTCCGCCCACCCGCCCCGCCACGCCGCCAGCAGGCCGAGCACCGTCCCCGGCACCACGGCGGCGAGCACGGTCAGCGCCCCCAGCGACAGCGAGAGCCGCGCCGCATGGGCGAGACGCGCGAGCATGCTGCGCCCCAGATGGTCGGTGCCGAGCCAATGGGCGCCGCCGGGCGGCAGCAGGAAGGCCCGCAGATCCTGGCGCAGGGGATCGGCGGCGATCAGCGCGGGGCCGGCGAAGGCGAAGAGCGCGACGCAGGCGAGGATCGCGAGCCCGACCGTCCGTCGCCCCACCGCGGGCCGCCGGCCGGGCCGCCGGCCCGCGTCGGGCACCGCCGCCGCCGTCATGCCCGCCCCCCGCGACCCGTGCCGGCGCGGGCCTGGCGCGGATCGATGGCGAGGCACAGGAGGTCGACCGCGGCGTTGAGGGCGACGAACAGCAGGCCCATCGCCAGCGCCGTCCCCTGCACCATGGGGATGTCGCGGGCGACCAGCGCGTGGACCAGCGCATGGCCGATCCCGGGCCAGGCGAACAGGCTCTCCACCACCACCACCCCCTCGATGAGCGTCACGAGCTGGACGCCGAGGTAGGCCACCACCGGTGCGGCGGTGTTCCGCAGCGCGTGCCGGCGCAGGACCTGCGGCGTCGAGAGGCCCTTGGTCCGGGCGAAGGCGACGTGCGGCGAGCGCAGGACCGCGAGCGCCGCGTCGCGGGTGATGCGGCCGGAGACCGCCGCCAGCCCGACGGCGAGCGTCAGGGTCGGGAGCACCCAGCTGGCCGGCTCGTCGTAGCCCGCCGCGGGCAGCCAGCCGAGCTGGCCGGCGAGGCCCAGCATGAGGACGAGGCCGATCACGAAGGCCGGCGTCGCCCGCACCCCCGCCGCCAGCCCGAGGCCGATCGTGTCCGCCGCGCGGCCGGCCCGCAGGGCCATCCAGACGCCGAGCGGCGGGCCGATCAGGATCGAGACGGCGAGCGCGGCGAGCGACAGGCCGATGGTCGCGCCGAGCTGGAGGCGCAGCTCGTCGAGGATCGGTTCGCCGGTGACCAGCGAGACGCCGAGGTCGAGCCGCGCGAGATCGCCGAGCCAGGCCGCGAACCGCACATAGGCCGGACGGTCGAGGCCCAGCTCCGCCCGCACCGCCTCCGCCGCCGCGGTGCTGACGAGGTCCTCGCCGTAGCGGCCGGCGGCGATGCGGTAGGCCTGATCGCCGGGCAGCGCCTCCACGAGGAGGAAGCTGGCCGCGCCGACGACGACGGCGACCATCAACGCCTGGACGACGCGCCCGGCGAGGAGGCGAAGGGCGGCGGCGGCGGTCCCGCCCGGCCCGGACCCTGCGCCGGCGGCGGTCCCCGTCACCGGGCCCAGCCCATGGCCGAGATGCGGTAGGAGAGTTCGAGCGGATCGACCGTGACGTCCGTCACCCGCCGGTTCGCCGCGACCGCGTAGTCGTACCACGCGATCGGGACGACGGGCAGTTCGGCCTGGAGGATCCGCGCCGCCTCGCCCCGCAGCGCCGCCTGCCGCGCCGGATCGCCCTCGGCGCCCAGCGCCGCGAGGATCTCGCCGAGGCGCTGGCTCGACCAGCCCATCGCCCCCCAGTCGCCGCCCTGCGGCCCGAAATCCTGGAGCATCGTGCCGAGCGGGTCGGGGACGAGCGCGAAGTTGCGGGCGAAGAGCGCGAGGTCGAGCGTGCCGTCGCGATGGCCGGCCGGGATCTCCCCGCTGTTGACGATCGCGATGCGGAGGTCGATGCCCACGTCCTTCAGCTGGCCCTGCATCGCGGTCGCGACGGGGGGCAGTTCCGGCCGGTCGGAGAAGGTGCGCAGCGTCACGCGGAAGGGCGCGCCGTCCTTCGTGAGGATGCCGTCGGGGCCCGGCCGCCAGCCGGCCTCGGCCAGGAGCGCCTTCGCCCGGGCCGGATCGTGGCGCAGCGGGGCCATGCCGGCGACGTGCCAGTCGCCGAGGCCGGGCGGGAACATCTGGGTGGCGGCGGACGGCGGGCTGCGCAGCAGGGCGGCGGCGATGCCCTCGCGGTCGATCGCGAGGCTGAACGCCTCCCGCGCGCGGACGTCGGAGAACGGGGGGCGTCCGGCGTTCAGCTTCACCGCCCGGGTCCGCGGGACGGGCAGCACCGTGACCGCGAGGCGCGAATTGCGGCGCAGGCGCTCGATCGCCTCGGGCGCCAGCACGTGGACGACGTCGGCCTGTCCGCTCTCGGCCATCACGGTCCGCGTCTCGCCCCGGCCGACGGCCAGATACGAGAGGCGCGCGACGCGCGGCGCCGGGCCCCACCAGCGGTCGAAGCGGACGGCCTCCACCTTCAGCGGCGGCTCGACGACCGTGGCGCGATAGGGGCCGGTGCCGACGATGGCGGTCACCGTACCGGCCCCGTCGTAGGCGGCGGGCGCCAGCACGATGGTGCTGGAATGGGCGAGGAAGGCGGGAAGCGACAGGAACGGCCGTTCGGTGCGGACCACCACCGCGCCCGGTTCCGCCTCGATCGCCGCGATCGGAAGACCGGCCAGGACGCCGGCGGCGTTCGCGCGGGCGCGGCGCAGCGACGCCACGACCGCGTCCGCCGTCACGGGGGTCCCGTCGTGGAAGACGGCGTCCGGGCGGAGGCGGAAGCGCCAGACGAGGCGGTCGTCCGAGGTCGTCCAGGCCTGCGCGAGGCTCGCGACCGGCCGCCCGCCGTCGTCCGCGGTCACCAGCGTCTCGGCGATCTGGAGGCGGGCGAACACGTAGCCCGACCGGGCCGGATCGAGGCCGGTGATCTCCCACGGTGCCACGACGGCGAGCGGGCGGGCGTCGTCGGCGCGGGCCGGGCCGCCCAGGACGGCGGCGGCGAGAAGGAGACCCGCCGCGAAGGCGGCGGGGCGCGGGACACGGAACATGGGAAGGAACTCCACCGGGCGACCGGGCGGTCGCGATCCGGAGGGAGTTGTTACGTTATACCATTACTTCGTCAATCCCGATGTTCCGCCCCGCATGGGCGGGGTCGGGCGCCCGGTCGGACCCTGGTCACCGCGGCCCGGTCGACCGGGCGGCGACCCTCGGCTCCCGGCCGCCGCGCTCAGTAGGTCGCCCGCCCGCCCGACAGGTCGAAGACGGCGCCGGTGGTGAAGCTGTTCTCGGCCGTCGCGAGCCAGACGATCATGCGCGCGGCCTCCTCCACCTCGAGGAACCGGCCGCGCGGGATCTTGGACAGCATGAAGCCGATGTGCGCCTCGGTCATCTGGTCGAAGATGCGGGTGCGGGCCGCGGCCGGCGTCACGCAGTTGACGGCCACGTTCACGTCGGCCAGCTCCTTGCCCAGCGACTTGGTGAAACCGATCACCGCCGCCTTGGAGGCCGAATAGGCGCTGGCGTTGGGGTTGCCCTCCTTGCCGGCGATGGACGCGATGTTGACGATGCGGCCGTAGTTGCGCGCCCGCATGCCCGGCACCACCGCCTTGTTCACGTGGAAGGTGCCCAGCATGTTGATCGCCATGATCCGGTGGAACTCCTCGACCGGATAGTCGGCGACCGTCGCGTTCATGCCGGCGATCCCGGCCGAGTGGACGAGGATGTCCACCCCGCCCAGCGCCGCTTCCGTCTCCGCCAGCGCCCGCTGCACCGAGGCCCAGTCGGCCACGTCCGCCGCGACGGCGATCGCCCCGCCGCCGATGGTCGCCGCGTGGGTCCGCGCGAGGGCGGCGTCGAGGTCCCAGAGCGCCACCCGCGCCCCCCCGGCGGCGAGCAGCGCCGCCGCCGCCCCGCCGATCCCCTGCGCCCCGCCGGTCACGACGGCCACCCTGCCGCCGACGTCGTAGCTGTTCATGCGCTCTCCCCCTTCCGCCGGCCGGCCGTCGTCACCGCGCCCCGAGCAGGCGTCCGATCGATGGTCCCAGGATGGTTTCGACCGACGCGTCGGGCAACCCGCAGTGGCGGCCCACCATGTCGAGCGTCTGCCGATAGGTCATGTGTTTTCGCGAGACCGGCCAGTCCGATCCCCACATCAGCCGCCACGCCGCGGCAAGAGCGAGGACGCGTCGCCCCTCGTCGGACCGGAGCCAGGCGCCTTCGTCGTCCTCGGCCAGATGATGGGTGAAGCCGACGAGCCCGTGGCGGTCGGCGGCTCACGCCCCCGGCCGCGGTCCGAAAAGGATCACCGCCGCACCGGCGAGGCACAGCGTCGTCCCGATCGCGTCCCAGCGGTCGGGGCGGCTCCCCTCCACCGCCCACATCCAGCCGACCGAGGCGAGGATGTAGACCCCGCCGTAGGCCGCGAACGCGCGCCCGGCGAAGGCCGCGTCCACGCGGGTGAGCAGCCAGGCGAAGAGCGCCAGCGACAGGAGGCCGGGGACGAGCCACAGCGCCGACCGGTCGAGCCGCGCCCACGCCCAGAAGGCGAAGCAGCCGGCGATCTCCGCGAGCGCGGCGGCGACGTAGACCGGCAGGGCGGTCATCCGGCC
>JBIJED010000003.1:0-22743 GCA_044343785.1 Azospirillales bacterium
GGCGGCACGGTTCCAGCCGCCGCGCACCACCCGGGCGAGGGCCAGCACGTCGACCGACGCGGCCCCCGCCGACAGCAGCGCGCGGGCGCACGCCGTGACCGTGGCCCCCGTCGTCAGCACGTCGTCCACCAGCACGATCCGCCGGCCGCGCACCCGGGCCGCCGCACCGCGGCGGACGCGGAAGGCGCCGCGGACGTTGAGCGCCCGCTGGCGCCGGTTCAGCCCGCCCTGGGACGGCGTGCGGCGCCGGCGGACGACCGCGTCCACCAGGAGGGCCACCCCGGCGTGGCGGGCGACCGCGCGGGCGAGCAGGGCGGACTGGTTGTAGCGGCGGTTGAAGAGCCGCCAGGGATGGAGGGGGACGGGCACGACGAGATCCGCCCCGGCGAGGAGTTCGGCCCCCGCGTGGGCCATCCAGCCGGCGAAGGGGACGGCGGCGTGGGTGCGGTCGCCGTGCTTGAAGCCGAGGACCAACGACCGGGAGCCGTCGTCGTAGACGAGTGCCGCCCGCGCCCGGCGCCAGACGGGCGGCGACGCGACGCAGGCGCCGCACAGGGCACCGGGACCGGCCGCGATCTCGAACGGAAGGCCGCAGCAGGCGCACATCGGCGGGCCGATGAAGGCGATGCCGCGCCAGCAGGCGGCGCAGAGGGTGCCCTGTCGGTCGACGATCGACCCGCAGGCGAGGCAGCGCGGCGGGAGCAGCAGGTCGAGCGCAGCACCGGCGAAGCGGGCGACGGGAGCGGGGATCGCCACCATGGGTCGAGAGGACCGCACGCGGGTCCGTCCTGTCAATCGCCCCGTCCTGTCAATCGCCCGCACCGCGCGCCATATCGGACGGGCGGAGAGAGGGACCATCGCGATGACCGGCGACGATCGGATGACCGTGTTCGACCGGCGCGCCGTGCGCCGGCACCGGGAGCGGGCGGCGCCCGGCTGGCCCCGCCACTCCTTCCTCGTGGAGGCGGTGGCGGAGCGGCTGGCCGACCGGCTCCTCGACGTGAACCGGTCCTTCCCCCTCGCCCTCGACCTCGGCGCCCACGGCGGGGAGACGGGGCGGCGGATCCTGGGCGTCAAGGGCGTGGAGCGGGTGGTGGCGATGGACCTCGCCCACGGGCTCGTGGCCCGGGCCGACGGTCCGGCGGTGGTCGGGGACGAGGAGGCGCTGCCCTTCGCCGACGCCGCGTTCGACCTCGTCGTCTCGACACTGACGCTCCACTGGACGAACGACCTGCCCGGCGCGCTGATCCAGGCGCGGATGGCGCTGAAGCCCGACGGGTTCTTTCTCGGCGCGATGCTGGGGGGGGAGACCCTGTTCGAGCTGCGCCGCGCGCTGATGGAGGCGGAGATGGAGAGCCTGGGCGGCCTCTCCCCCCGCCTCTCCCCCTTCGCGGAGGTGCGGGACGCCGGGGCCCTCCTCCAGCGGGCGGGCTTCGCGCTGCCCGTCGTGGACAGCGAGACGATCACGGTCGCCTACCGCGACCCGCTCGCCCTGATGCGCGACCTGCGCGCGATGGGGGAGACGAACGCC
The DNA here is from genome assembly GCA_044343785.1 of Azospirillales bacterium. Lineage (GTDB taxonomy): Bacteria > Pseudomonadota > Alphaproteobacteria > Azospirillales > Azospirillaceae > CANGXM01. Next base: position 1,532 of record JBIJED010000003.1, read on the forward strand.
GTGCTGGCGCGCGTGCGCCGCCCCCCGCCGCGCGCCCTGTTCCCCCGGGCGGTGGAGCACTACGTCCGCCTGTTCGCCGAGCCGGACGGGCGCGTGCCGGCGACGTTCCAGATCCTGTGGCTGGCCGGGTGGGCCCCGGCGGAGACCCAGCAGCAGCCGGCGCGCCGGGGCAGCGCCGACGTCCGCCTCGCCGACGCGCTCGGCACGGTCGAGCGCTCGGCCGGCGAGCGGGCCGGCGCGCCCCTTCCGTCCCGCCCCGGAAAGGCGTAAGCCGGTCGGGCCATGCCGGAACTGCCCGAAGTCGAGACGGTCGCGCGCGGCCTCCGGCCCGTGCTGGAGGGCCGACGCCTGGTCCGCGTCCACCAGCGCCGCCCGGACCTGCGCTGGCCCCTGCCCGCGGACTTCGTCCGGCGGCTGGAGGGGCGGCGGGTCGTCGCGCTGCGGCGGCGGGCGAAGTACCTGCTGGCCGACCTCGACGACGGGACGGTGCTGATCGTCCACCTCGGCATGTCCGGCCGGATGATGGTGTCGCCGATCCTCGACACGCCCTTCGACGCGCACGACCACGTGGTGCTGGAGACCGACGACGGGCGGCAGGTGCGCTTCAACGACGCCCGCCGCTTCGGGATGATGGACCTCGCGACCGCCGACGACTGGCGGGACCACCCCCTCCTGCGGGACCTGGGGCCGGAGCCGCTGGAGCCCGGTTTCGACGGCGCCGTCCTGTCGGCGGCGATGGCGGGGCGCCGGACGCCGGTCAAGGCGGCGCTGCTGGACCAGACCGTCGTCGCCGGCCTCGGCAACATCTACGTCTGCGAGGCGCTGTTCCGCGCCGGCCTCAGCCCGCTGCGCACCGCGATGACGGTGCAGGGGCGGCGGGCCGACCGCCTGGTGGACGCCATCCGGGCCGTGCTCACGGCGGCGATCGAGGCGGGCGGGTCGAGCCTGCGCGACCACCGGCAGGTGTCGGGCGAACTCGGCGACTTCCAGCATTCCTTCGCCGTCTATGGGCGCGAGGGCGAGGGCTGCGAGGGTTGCACCTGCGAGGTCGCCCGGACGGGCGGCGTGCGCCGGACGGTGCAGTCCGGCCGCTCGACTTTCCATTGCCCCCGCCGGCAGCGCTGAAGTAGGACAACCCCACCGCCGCCGCGACAGGAGCGCCGACCGATGGACTACGAGACCCTGATCGTCACCACCCGCGGCCCCGTCGGGCTGATCCAGCTGAACCGGCCCAAGGCCCTGAACGCGCTGAACGACCGGCTGGTGACCGAACTCGGCCAGGCGCTCGACGCCTTCGAGGCCGACGACGCGATCGGTGCCATGGTCATCACCGGCAGCGAGAAGGCCTTCGCCGCCGGCGCCGACATCAAGGAGATGGCCGGCTACAGCTTCATGGACGTCTATCTGTCCGATTTCGTCACGAAGAAGTGGCAGCGCACGGCCACCTGCCGCAAGCCGGTGATCGCCGCGGTCGCGGGCTACGCGCTCGGCGGCGGATGCGAGCTCGCCATGATGTGCGACTTCATCCTGGCGGCGGACACGGCGAAGTTCGGCCAGCCGGAGATCACGATCGGCACCATCCCCGGCGCCGGCGGCACCCAGCGCCTCACCCGCTTCGTCGGCAAGTCGAAGGCGATGGAGATGTGCCTGACCGGCCGGACGATGGACGCCGCCGAGGCGGAACGCTGCGGCCTCGTCAGCCGGGTGGTGCCCGCGGCCGACCTCGTCGACGAGGCGGTGCGGACGGCGGAGCGGATCGCCACCCTCTCGCGCCCGGTGGTCATGATGGCGAAGGAGGCGGTCAACCGGGCCTTCGAGACGACGCTGGAGGAAGGCGTGCGCTTCGAGCGGCGCCTCTTCCACGCGACCTTCGCGACCGAGGACCAGAAGGAGGGGATGGCGGCCTTCGCGGAGAAGCGCCCGCCCGACTTCCGCAACCGGTGACGCGCGAAAGCGCTTGACGGTCTCTGCGCCAGCGACTAAAACGCCGCCTCCCAACGGTCCAGACGTGTCTGCGAACAGGTAACCATGGCCAATCACAAGTCCGCCGAGAAGCGCATCCGTCAGACCGAGCGCCGCACCGAGGTCAACCGTGCCCGGGTGAGCCGCATCCGCACCTTCATCAAGAAGGTCGAGAGCGCGCTCGACGCCGGCGACAAGTCGGCCGCCGCCGAGGCGTTCAAGTTGGCGCAGCCGGAGATTCAGCGCGGCGTGGTGAAGGGCGTGATCCACCGGAACACGGCCGCCCGCAAGATCTCGCGTCTCGCCGGCCGCATCAAGGAAATGGGTGCCTGAGCCACGCTCGGCATCCAAGGGATTCCGAGGGCCCCGGCGCGCAGGCGCCGGGGCCCTTTTCGTTTGGGCTCGCCGTTCCCTGCGGGCCCGGCGCGCTGATGGCGGCATCGCGCGGGGGACCGTGCCGGCCGGGTCGCCGGGACGAACGAACCTTGCTTTTTTGGGCGTTCTGGATTCGTCCCGTTGCCAGCCCGGCGGTCGATCGTTACAGTTCGAGGACACGAGCGGGCGGGTTCGGGTAAGCGTTCGAGATGGCCCTCGCAATCAAAAGACGGTGCGATCTCGAGTACGCCACTCCCCGGTGCAGGTTTCGGACGAAACTCTCTCCGCCGACGTAGGTTTTCGGGAACACTTGACTGAAATGGCGTAGCGCTCGACTGCTGCGATCGGTCAGCTTGTGTTTTTCGTTAGCGTCATTCACTTCGGGCCTTGGTTTTCGTCCCAGGACGTCCGGCTGCCGCGAACGGGCCCGCGGCCGTCGGGGCGACCGGGTCCGGCGGGACATCATTCGGGGGTTGGCGGCATGTCGATGGGCGGATCGCTGGACCAGCAATGGGCCCGTGTGCGGGGCCGGCTGAAGGACGAGGTCGGGGAGACCGCCTTCCGCAGTTGGCTGATGCCGCTGCAGCTGCAGGACGTCCGCGGGTCCGAGGTCCGGATCGCCGTGCCCACGCGCTTCATGCGCGACTGGGTCCTCACCCACTACGCCGACCGCATCCGCGCGCTCTGGACAGGGGAGAACCCGCGCGTCCAGTCGGTGGACATCTTCGTCGCCTCCATGGGACCGGCGAACGACCATGTGGAGACGCCGGCGGCGGACCCCGCCCCGCCCGAGGCGGTGCGCGTTCCCCAGCGCAGCACGGCCGTGCCGTCGCCCGAGGACCGCGAGGACCTGTCGGCCCCGCTCGACCCGCGCTTCATCTTCGAGAACTTCGTGGTGGGCAAGCCGAACGAACTCGCCCATGCCGCCGCCCGCCGGGTGGCGGAGGCGACGACCGTCACCTTCAACCCGCTGTTCCTCTACGGCGGGGTCGGGCTGGGAAAGACCCACCTGATGCACGCCATCGCCTGGCACATCCGCCGCCGCGACCCGAACCGCCGGGTCATCTACCTGTCGGCGGAGAAGTTCATGTACCAGTTCATCCGGGCGCTGCGCTTCAAGGACACGATGGCCTTCAAGGAGCAGTTCCGCTCGGTCGACGTGCTGATGATCGACGACGTGCAGTTCATCTCGGGCAAGGATTCCACCCAGGAGGAGTTCTTCCACACCTTCAACGCCCTGGTGGACAACAACCGGCAGGTCATCGTCTCGGCCGACAAGTCGCCGTCCGACCTGGAGGGGATGGAGGAACGGCTGCGCTCCCGCCTCGGCTGGGGCCTCGTCGCCGACATCCATCCGACGACCTACGAGCTGCGCCTCGGCATCATCCAGGCCAAGGCCGACCAGATGGGCCACCTGATCCCCCAGAAGGTGCAGGAGTTCCTGGCCCACAAGATCGCGTCCAACGTGCGCGAGCTGGAAGGGGCGCTGAACCGGATCGTGGCCCACGCCGAGCTGGTCGGCCGCCCGATCACGCTGGAGAGCACCCAGGAGGTACTCCACGACCTCCTGCGCGCCAACGACCGCCGCGTCTCGATCGACGAGATCCAGAAGCGGGTGGCCGAACACTACAACGTCCGCCTCGCCGACATGTCGTCCGCCCGCCGCGCCCGTGCGGTGGCACGACCCCGGCAGGTGGCGATGTACCTCGCCAAGCAGCTGACCCAGCGCTCCCTGCCGGAGATCGGGCGCAAGTTCGGTGGACGCGACCACACCACGGTGATGCACGCGGTGCGCAAGGTGGAGGAGCTGTGCGGGCTCGACCGCGCCTTCGCCGAGGACGTGGAGCTGCTGCGCCGGATGCTGGAGACCTGACGGCCCGGCCTTGACCGGCGCGCCCGTCCGTGGCGATTGTTCGAAGGAACGGACAGGACGCCCGATGACGGTGACGAAGAAGACCATCCTTCTGGTCGACGACGACGACGCGCTGCGTCAGTCCCTTGCCGAACAGCTGTCCCTGACCGGCGAATTCGACACCGAGGCCCGCGGCAGCGCCGCCGCCGGGCTCGAGGCGGTCCGCGCGAGGCCGTTCGACTGCGTCATCCTCGACGTCGGCCTGCCGGACATGGACGGGCGCGAACTGTGCCGCCTCTTCCGGCGGGAGGGCGTGCGCTGCCCGGTGCTGATGCTGACCGGGGCCGGAACGGACGCCGACACCATCCTCGGCCTCGATGCCGGCGCCAACGACTACGTCACCAAGCCCTTCCGCATCGGCGTCCTCCTCGCCCGCATCCGCGCGCAGCTCCGCCAGTTCGAGCGCACGGACGACGCGACCTTCCAGATCGGGCCCTACAGCTTCCGCCCCGGCGGCAAGATGCTGACCGATCCGGCGCGCAACCGTCGGATTCGCCTGACGGAAAAGGAGACCCAGATCTTGAAGTTCCTGTTCCGGGCCGGCGACCGCGCCGTCGGACGGGACGTCCTTCTGGGCGAGGTCTGGGGCTACAACGCCGCCGTGACCACGCACACGCTGGAAACCCACATCTACCGGTTGCGACAGAAGATCGAGCAGGATCCGTCGCGCGCGATCATCCTGGTCACGGAACCGGGCGGTTACCGACTGGTTCCGTGAGGCCACCGGACGCTTCCCGCGGCACCCCCCGGACCGGCGGGACACCGTCGGGAGATGCATGCGGGGCCGGGCTCGTTCCCGCCCGCGCGCAGGCCTGATCCGTGGTTTTGGCTCGACAACCACCGACCCCGAAGGCAAGAATATGGGCCGGGATATATCGTCCGGGAGTGGCACCCTTTGAGAAGCGGCGGTGAATTCACGGTCCGTTTCTGGGGCGTGCGCGGAAGTATCCCGGTCCCGGGACCAAGTACCGTCCGATATGGCGGAAACACCACCTGCCTCGAAGTCCGTTGCGGATCCCACTTGATCGTCTTCGATGCCGGAACCGGACTTCGCGAGTTCGGACGCGAATTGATCACCTCGTCCCCGGTGGACTTCGATCTTTATTTCACACACACGCACTGGGACCATATCGCCGGGCTTCCCTTCTTCGCACCGGCCTACGACCCGAAGAGCCGTATCCGTCTGTGGGCGGGCCATCTCGGCCCGAACGGGACGCTGGAGCACGTGCTGACGAACCTGATGATGGCGCCGCTCTTTCCGGTGCCGCTCGATGTCTTCCGCGCCAGCTGTTCCTTCAACGACTACGCCTGCGGCGACGTGCTCACCCCGCAGCCGGGTATCGTCGTGCGGACGGGGGAGCTCAATCATCCGAACCGGGCCTGCGGCTATCGGGTGGAGTTCGCGGGCGGTGCCTTCGCCCTCATCACCGACACCGAGCACAAGGGGGCCGACATCGACCCGAACGTGCTCGAACTCGTACGCGGCGCCGACGTGATGGTTTACGACGCCATGTACTCCGACGAGGAGTACGCCAAGCGCTACAAGGGCTGGGGCCACTCCACCTGGCAGCACGCGCTGCGGGTCGCGGACGCGGCCGGGGTGCGGACGACCGTCCTGTTCCACCACGATCCGGCGCACACAGACGACGCCCTCGACCGCATCGCCGCCGAGGCCGACCGCGTGCGACCGGGAACCCTCGTCGCCCGCGAGGGCCAGATCCTCACGATCCGCTGACGTGGGCCTGCGTCCGGCCGTCCGTCGCCTCGCCCTCGGTCTCGCGACGCTCGCCGGGGCGCCGCGCGGCTGGTTCATCCCCTGTCGCCACGCCGGCGTCCGCCCGCCGGCCGGACCGGACGGCGCCTATCCCGCGGCCGCGCGCCTCCTGGCCGCGGCGGAGGGGCGGTTCCGCACGGTGCTGGGCTGGATCGACGGGTTCGCCGACGACCTCCTCGCCTTCGACGGCCCGCCGCCGGAGCCGCGCTGGACCCAGGACTGGTTCCCCCGCCTCGACGGGGCCGCCGCCTACGCCATGGTGCGCCGGTCGGGCCCGCGCCGGATCGTCGAGATCGGGTCGGGCCATTCGACCCGCTTCATGGCCCGTGCGGTGCGCGACGGCGGGCACGCGACCCGCATCCTCGCCATCGACCCCGCCCCACGGGCGGACATCGCGCGGCTGCCCGTGACCCATCTGGCGATGCCGGTCCAGCGCGTGGACCCGTCGGTGTTCGCCGACCTCGCCGCGGGCGACGTTCTGTTCATCGACACGAGCCACGTGGCCATGCCCGGCAGCGACGTCGACCACCTGTTCGGCACCGTCCTGCCGTCGTTGCCGGCGGGCGTGCTGGTGCACGTCCACGACGTGCTGCTGCCCGACGACTATCCGCACGACTGGCGCTGGCGCGGCTACAACGAACAGGCCGCGGCGCTGGCCTGGATGGCCGCGGGCGGCCTCGTGCCGCTGTTCGCCAGCCACTACGCGGCGACGCGGATGGCCGACGCGGTCCGCGCGTCGGCCGTCGCCCGCATCCCCCTTCCCCCCGGCGCACGGGAGACGAGCCTCTGGCTGGAGAAGACGGCCCCGGCGGTCGCCGCGGGGTCGGATCAGCGGGTGTAGGGGTCGGCCGCGTCGCGCAGCCCGTCGCCCAGGAAGTTGAAGGCGAGCACCGTGAGCACGACCGGCACCACCGGCCACATCAGCCACGGATAGAGCGCCACGACGTTGATGTTCTGTGCCTCGTTCAAAAGCACGCCCCAGCTCGTGATCGGCGGGCGCAGGCCGAGGCCGAGGAAGGAGAGCGCCGTCTCGCCCAGGATCATGGCCGGGATCGCCAGCGTCGCCGAGGCGATGAGGTGGCTCATGAAGCTCGGCATCAGGTGGCGGAAGATGATCCGCTTCGGCTTCGCCCCCATCAGCTGGGCCGCCACGCAGAAATCCTCCTCGCGCAGCGCGAGGAGCTTGGACCGCACCGCACGGGCGAGCCCGGTCCATTCCAGGAGGCCGAGGATCACGGTGATCCCGAAATAGATCAGGATCGGGTTCCACGTCACCGGCAGCGCCGCCGAGAGCGCCATCCAGAGCGGCAGTTCCGGGAAACTTCGGATCACCTCGATGATCCGCTGGATGACGTTGTCGATCCACCCGCCGTAGTAGCCGGCGATGCCGCCGATCACGATGCCGAGGACGAAGCTGACCACGACGCCGATGAGCCCCACGGTCAGCGAGATGCGCGTGCCATAGACCACGCGCGAGAACACGTCGCGCCCCAGCCGGTCGGTTCCCATCAGGAACACGGTGCCGCCCTCGCCCGCGCAGAAGAGGTGCACGTCCCACTCGACGAGGCCCCAGAACTCGTACGCGTCGCCGCGGCAGAAGAAGCGGAGCGGGTGGATCTTCGTCCGATCCTCCGAATACTCCCGCTTCAGGGTCTGCATGTTCAGCTGGAACCGCAGCCCGTAGGTGAAGGGTCCGACGAACGAGCCCTCGTGGAAGAGGTGGACCGACTGGGGCGGGGCGTAGAGATGGCGGGTGTGGCGGGTGTCGAGCGCGTAGGGCGCGATGATCTCGCTCACCAGGATCGAGAGGTAGAGGACCAGCAGCACCCCGGCGGAGGCGACCGCGAGCCGGTGGCGGCGCAGCTTCCACCACATCATCCGCCACTGGGAGGCGAGGAAGTAGCGCTCCTGCTCGGGCGACATGCGCTCGACCGCGTAGGGGTCGAACGGCGCGTCGGAGACGTAGTGGGGCAGCCGCCCGTCGCCCGGCGCCAGGGGGCGGTTTCCGCCGGTCATCGGGACGCCCCTCCGGACAGGCGGATGCGCGGGTCGAGGGCGGCCAGCGCGAGGTCGGACAGGAACACCCCGATCACGGTCAGGAGCGCCAGGAACATCAGGAACGAGCCGGCGAGGTACATGTCCTGGCTCTGGAGACTGTCGAGCAGCATCGGCCCCGTCGTCGGCAGCGACATGACGACCGAGACGATCGCCGCCCCGGACACGATCTGCGGCAGCAGGTTGCCGATGTCGCTGATGAAGGGGTTGAGCGACATGCGCAGCGGATACTTCCACAGCGCCCTGCGCCGTGGCAGGCCCTTGGCCAGCGCGGTCACGTAGTACTGCTTCTGGAGTTCGTCGAGCAGGTTCGCCCGCAGCCGCCGGATCATCGCCGCCGTGCCGGACGTGCCGATGACGACGGTCGGGATGATCAGGTGGGTGACCACCGATCCCGCCTTCTCCCAGCTCCACGGCTGGTCGAGGTACTGCGGGTCCATCAGCCCGCCGATGGACATGCCGAACCAGACGTTCGAGAGATAGAGGAGGACGAGCGCCAGGAGGAAGTTGGGCGTGGCGAGGCCGAGGAAGCCGAGGAGCGTCAGCCCGTAGTCGCCCCAGGAATACTGGTGGGTGGCGGAATAGATCGCGATCGGGAACGAGACGACCCAGATGAACACGATCGTCGAGACCGACATGATCATCGTCAGCGCGAGCCGGTCGCCGACCACGTCGCTGACCGGCATGTTGTACTCGAAGGAAAAGCCGAAGTCGCCGGTCAGCATCCCGCCGATCCAGACGAGGTACTGCTCCCACATCGGCCGGTCGAGGCCGTAGGTCCGGCGCAGGAACTCGAGCCGGCTCTGGTCCACGTTCTCGCCCCGGCTCTGGAGCTCGTTGACGAGGGTGGTGAGATAGTCGCCCGGCGGAAGCTGGATGATGACGAAGGTGATGACGCTGATCGCGATCAGCGTGGGGATCATCACCATGATGCGACGGGCGACGTAGGAGATCATGGATCAGGCCGCCGCCGCCGCGGGACGCCGGTTCACGAGCGCCGCTCCAGCCAGAAGAGATCGGGGTTGTAGATCCCGAGGAAGGCACCCGGATCCCAGTTGAAGAGCGCCTCCTTGGGCACGTTGCGCAGTGTGCGGCGCACGACGATCGGCTGCTGCACCCCCGCGATCAGGCCGATCGTGAACACGTTCTCGGCGTGGATCTCCAGGATGCGGTCCCAGGCCTTCGACCGCTCCGCGTCGCCGGTCGCCGACTGCCAGACCTTCAGAAGGTCCATCAGCTCCCGGGCGACGGGCATGTCGGGCTCCTCGCCGGCGCCGCCGCGGGTCTGGAACCACTGGCCCCACTTCGGCCACTGGTACTGGGTCTGTTCGATGGGGACCATCTCGCCCGGCGCCATGGCCGGCGTGGGGATGCCGTTGTCGATCCCCTTGGAGATCACCATCACCGCGTCGCCGGCGTAGATCCGATTGCGGAAGACCTCGAGCTGCGACGGGCGGGAGAAGAGCTTCACGCCCACGCGCTTCCAGCTGTCGGCGACGAGCTGGAGGACGTCGGTCTCCTCCGTGCTCTCGCCCGCGGTCTCCACGATGATCTCGAGCGGCCGCCCGTCGGGAAGGAGGCGCGTGCCCGCCCGGTCCCGCTTGTTCAGGCCGAGTTCGTCGAGGAGCCGGTTCGCCTGGCGGACGTCGAACGACGCCCAGGCGTCGCGGTACTTGTCGCGGAACAGCGGGCTCTCCGGAAGGACCGTGTTCTGCGACGGGTTGGCGAGCCCGAAATAGACGACCTGATTGATCTCGTCCCGGTTGATCGCCAGCGACAGGGCGCGGCGGAACCGGACGTCGCGGTTGAGCGCGCGCCAGACCGGATCGGTCGCGTTCATGTTCGGATAGAGGGCGAGCTGCGCGCCGGTGCCGTTCTTCCACAGGCGGACGTCGAAGTTGTTCCGCTGCTCGGCGTCCTTGAGGAAGGTGTAGTTGTCGAAGCGGATGTAGCGGGACTGGAGGTCGCTCTCCCCCGCCCCGGTCTTGGCGGGGATCAGGCGGCTGTCGGCCACCTGCATCACGATCCGGTCGAGATAGGGGAGCTGGCGCCCCTCGGGATCGACCCGGTGGAAGAAGGGGTTGCGGACGAACACGAAGCGTTCGGCCGGCATGCTCGTCGTCGGAACCCAGGGCTGGAGGGTGGGAAGCTCCGGATTGTCGAAGTCCCGGCCGTTGTCCACCCGGTTGTGGAGCTGCGCCCACCCCCGCTGCCCGGCGGCCTGCACCTTCCGGCGGAGCTGTTCGGGATCGGCGTAGCGGGCGTGGAACTGGCGCAGGTAGTGCGACGGGGAATAGATCATCACCGGTCGCGGCCCGGCCAGCGCCGGCAGGAAATAGGGGTTCGGCCGGTCCCAGCCGTAGCGGACCACCGTCTCGGACAGGATCTCCACCGTCGGTGCCCTGCGGTCGACCAGGATCTCCGACGGCGGACCGAAGGGCGTGAGGTCCTTGTTGTTGGCGATGTCCTCCCACCAGTAGCGGAAATCCTCGGAGGTGAAGGGCTTGCCGTCCGACCAGCGGTGCCCGGGGCGCAGGTGGAGGGTGAAGATCCGGTCCTCGGTCACCTCCACCTTCTCCAGGATGTCCGGCTCCATCCGGAGGTCGTGGGTCCAGCCGACGAGGCGCGCATAGGCGTAGACGAAGACGATCCGCGTGTCCCGGGCCCGCGACATGAGCACCGTGACGTCCCCGCCGTGGCGCCCGACCGTCTGAAGGTCCTTGATGGGGTGCGTCACCTTCGGCGGGCTCGGCAGGCGCTGGGCCAGGGGGGGTAGCTGGCCCGCCTCGATCCGCTCGCGCAGCATCGGCGGGTCGAAGGGCGTCTGGGCCTGCGACGGGGCGCACAGGCCGATGGCCACGGCGAGGGCCGGGAGGAGGAAGCGGAGCGGTGTCCTCATGCGACGTACTCCCGGACGGCATCCTGCTGCGCGAAGGCCCGGACGAAATGACCGTCGCCGACCGGAACCAGTCCGGGCCTCCTGTCGGCGTCGATGGTGAAAGGCTCCGGCCAGGCCGCCGGATCCGAAGCCCGACCCTCGCGCAGCAGCGAGAGGTCGAGGCGCGCGTCGATGTCCGGCTCCGGCACCGCGGACAGGAGCGCACGGGTGTAGGGATGCACCGGGTTTCGGAAGAGCGCCTCGCGCGGGGCCATCTCCACCACCCGGCCGCGGCACATGACCATGATCCGGTCGGCGACGTAGTCGACGACCGCGAGGTTGTGGCTGACGAACAGGTAGGTGAGGCCCAGCCGGGCCTGGAGATCCTTCAGCAGATTGAGGATCTGGGCCTGGATCGACACGTCGAGCGCCGAGACCGGCTCGTCGCAGATGAGCAGGTCCGGCCGGAGCGCCAGCGCCCGGGCGATCCCGATGCGCTGCCGCTGCCCGCCCGAGAAGCTGTGCGGGTAGCGCCGCAGATGGCGCACGTCGAGGCCGACGAGCGTCATCAGCTCCTTCACCATCTCCTCGCGCCGGGCGGGCGTCCCGATCTCGTGGATGACCAGCGGCTCCGCGATGATCTCGAAGACGGTCATCCGCGGGTTCAGCGAGCCGAACGGGTCCTGGAAGATGAACTGCAGCCGGCGGCGGAAGCGCGTCAGCTCGTCGCCGCCGAGCGCCAGAACGTCGTGCAGGCGCCCGCGGTCGTTGAAGGTGATGCGGCCCTCGTCGGGCGTGAGCGCGCGCATCAGGATCTTGCTGAGGGTCGTCTTGCCGCAGCCGCTCTCCCCCACGAGGCCGACGCATTCGCCGCGCCGGATCTCGAAGCTGACGTCGTCGACCGCCAGCACCCGCGGCGCGTCCCGGGCGCCGAGGCCGAGGAGGCCGGACGCGCGGGTGACGAAGGTCTTGCGGATCCCCTCCACCTTCAGCAGCGGGCCCGCCGCGTCCGCCCCTTCGGGCCAGGGGTCCCGCGTCTCCTTGAGGAGGTGGCCTTCCGGCGCAGACCTGATCTCGCGGATGGGGACGAGGCGTTCGCCCGGCTCCATGTTGAAGCGCGGGACGGCACGAAGGAGTGCCTTGAGATAGGGGTGGCGCGGGGCGCGGAAGATCTCGTCGACCGGGCCCGCCTCCATCACCTCGCCGTGGTACATGACCACGACCTCCTCGGCGACGTTGGCGACGACGCCCAGATCGTGGGTGATCATGAGGACGGCCATGCCGAGTTCGGCCTGAAGGTCCGCGATCAGCTTGAGGATCTGCGCCTGGATGGTGACGTCGAGCGCGGTCGTCGGCTCGTCCGCGATCAGGAGCGAGGGGCGGCAGATCAGCGCCATGGCGATCATCGCGCGCTGGCGCAGGCCGCCGGACAGCTCGAAGGGGTAGGTGTCGAGCGCGCGGCGCGGATCGGGGAACTCGACCAGCCGCAGCATCTCCTCGGTCAGATCCCGCGCCTCCGCCCGGCCCACGCCACGGTGGAGGCGCACCGCCTCCCCCACCTGGTCGCCGACCGTGTGCAGCGGCGAGAGCGAGGTCATCGGCTCCTGGAAGATGATCGAGATCCGCCCCCCGCGGATCGTCCGCATCGGCCGGCTCTCCGGATCGAGGCGGGCGATGTCGGTCACCGTGCCGGGCATGGCCGGATCGCGGAACAGGATCTGGCCGTCGGAGATCCGGGCCGCGCGCGGCAGGATGCCCATGATCGCCTGGCTGATCACCGACTTGCCCGACCCGGACTCCCCCACCAGCGCCACGGTCGAGCCCGGGCGCACGCGGAACGACACGCCGCGCACGGCCCGCACGACCCCCTCCTGAACGTGGAAGTCGATCTTGAGATCGCGGACGGTCAGGAGGTCGGGGGTCATCGTCAGGCCGTGAAGGGCGATCCGGCCGGGGGCCCGTCGGCCGAGGGGGGCCGGTACGCCACCCCGAGGGCCCCGAGGTTCTCCATCGCCGTGTCGGACAGGACGAGCCCGCGGGCCTGGGCGGCGGCGGCGGCCCGCTCCACGAGGCCGTCGAACCCGTCGAGCGTGGATTCGACCTCGAGCCGTCCGCCCGGCCCCCGCAGCGTCAACTGCATCCAGCCGTTCGTCCGGTCGCGCCGGGTGGAGTAGTAGGCGAGGTCGAGCCCGGTCACGTCGGCCCAGCGGATGCGTCGCGTGCGGAACCCGGCGACCGACACGCCGTCCTCGTCCACCCGCACCGCCGTCGCCCGCCGCTCGATCGTCCGCACGAGGAAGACGGCGAACAGGAGCGCCATCGCGCCGAGCACGGCGCCGACGACCGGGTGGACGTCGATGAACAGGAGCGGCGGCGCCGTCAACGCGAGACCGGCGCCCGAGCGACCGAAATCGCCCACCAGCGCGTTGCCGCCGTACCGCAGAACATCCCCTTGCGCCATCATCAACCCTCGAACGCCACGGACGGGCGGACCCACCGGGCCGCGGGATGCGCGGTCACCACGCCGGCCAGCCCGGCGCAACTGTCCCATGCCGCGTCATCGTGTACCAGATGATGCGACAGGATTCCGATCGGCTCGGCGGCATCGCCGGCCCCCTGGCGCCGCGCCGTCAGCCGCTCCACGACGGTCCGCACGACGCCCGGCGCCGGACGCCCCGACCGCGCCGACCAGTCCATGATATCGACGTGGGTGTTCACGGCAACCAATCCCGGAGCCGGCAGGCGCGTCCGCCGGTCGCCGAAGGTCGACAGTCCACGCCACCCGCGTGCGGGGAGCGCCGGGACCAGCGCCGGATCGATCCGGTTCCACGGCGGCACCAGCACCGGCAGGAGCCGGTCGCCGAACAGGCCGGCGAGCCGCCGGCACCCCGCGTCGATCCCGTCGAGGACGACGGCCGCCGGCCGGTCCGGGCCCAGCTCGCACGTCTTGCGCTCCGGCGGCGACCAGTTCCGGTGCGCCTCGCCGTGGCAGAGGATCTCGACCTCGGGCCATCGGTCGACGGCCCCGGCGAGGGTCCCGTCGGCGCCCGCCGGGACGACCGCAAGGCCGACGGGGATCCCGGCCGTGGTCGCCCGCAGCCGGTCGAGGGCGGGCGTGGCCGCGACCGCGTCGTCGTCCCGCCACCAGAAGGCGGCGACGCGCCCGGCCGCCGCCCAGCGGTCGAGTTCGGCCGAGAGAGGGGCGAAGGGACCGGACGCCGCGACCATGCGCCCCCTCCGCCCCGCCACCCGCCCTGCCCCGCCCGCCCGCTCAGACGCTCGCGAGGCCGCGCAGCTGCCGGTTGGCGATCGCCAGCATCGCGATGTCGAGCACCGGCGTCGCCCGGAGTTCCGAAAGCAGCCGCTCCGTGCGCGCGATCGGCCCCGGACGGCCGGCGGCGAAGGCCGCCACCGCCGACGCCGCGTCGGTCCCGCCCCCGTCGGCCAGCACGCTCACCGTCAGCTGGCTCTGGAGGGCGAAGAGGTCGTCGACGATCGCCGCGAGCGCCTGCTGCTGCCAGTGGTTGGCCGCCTTGACCGCAAGCGCCTGCTCGCGCAGCCACTCGATCCCGAACCGGTGGCCGAGCGTGAAGTAGACCGAGGCGACCGTCGCGGGCGCCTTCCCGCCCGCCTGGGAGATTCGGGTGACGTCGAGGGCGGCGGCCAGCAGCGGAAGCCGGGCCACGTGGACCGCGAGGTCGCACGGCACGCCCTCGCGCTCCAGCGAGGCCGCCCGCTGTTCGGCGACCCGCGCGTCGTCCTCCGACAGGATGCCGTCGAGTTCCGCCGCCAGCGCCGCGACGCCGGCCGTGTAGGCCGCCCGCGCCGCCGCGATCTCGATCCGTCCGCCGGCCAGGAGCCAGGCGACCGCGCGCTCCAGCAGCGCCCGCGTCGCGATCAGCATCCGGGCCTGGACGGCCGCCGGCACCTTGTTGTCGAGCCCCTCGATCCGCGCCCAGAGGCCGGGAAGCGCGAAGGCGTCGCGGGCGACGACGAAGGCGCGGGCCACGTCGCCCGGGCCCATGCCGGTCTTCTCCATCGTGTCCGGCACGAAGGTCGGGCCGATCCGGTTGACGAGGCCGTTGGCGACCGAGGTCGCCACGATCTCCCGGCGCAGGCGGTGGCGGCCGATCTCCGCGCGGAACCGCGCCTGCAAAGGCACCGGGAAGTAGCCGACGAGGTCGGTGTCCATCTCCGGGTCGTCGGGCAGGTCGGAGGCGAGCAGCTCGTCGAACAGCCACATCTTGGCGTAGGCGAGCGTGACGGCGAACTCGGGCCGGGTGAGCCCCTGCCCCGCCTGCTGGCGCGCCGCGATCTCGGCGTCGGTCGGCAGGGTCTCCACGATCCGGTCGAGCCGGCCGCCGGCCGACAGTTCCCGCATCAGCCGCGCCTGGCTCTCCAGCACGCCGACGCCCAGCGCCTCCTCGACGCTGAGTGCCTGGGTCTGGAGGTAGTTGTCGCGCAGCACGAGGTCGGCGACCTCGTCGGTCATGCTGGCCAGCAGCACGTCCCGCTCGGCGATCGTCATGCCACCCGCGGTGACCACCTCGCCCAGCAGGATCTTGATGTTCACCTCGTGGTCGGAGGTGTCGACGCCGGCCGAATTGTCGATGAAGTCGGTGTTGAGCCGGACGCCCCGCCGCCCCGCCTCGATGCGGGCGCGCTGGGTCATGCCGAGGTTGGCGCCCTCGCCCACCACGGCCGCGCAGATGTCGGCCGCGGTGATGCGGATCGCGTCGTTGGCCTTGTCGCCCGCGTCGGCGTCGGTCTCCGCGCTCGCGCGGACGTAGGTGCCGATGCCGCCGAACCACAGCAGGTCGACCGGCGCCGTGAGGATGGCCCGCAGCAGTTCGGCCGGGGTCATCTCGTCGGCCTCGATCCCCAGCCGCGCCCGCACCTCGGGCGACAGCCGGACGACCTTGGCCGCGCGGTCGACGATCTGGCCGCCGGGCGACAGGAGCGTCGCGTCGTAGTCGGCCCAGGACGAGCGCGGCAGGTCGAACAGCCGCTTGCGCTCCGCCCACGAGACATCGGGGTCGGGATCGGGGTCGAGGAAGACGTGGCGGTGGTCGAACGCCGCGACCAGCTTGATGTGGCGCGACAGCAGCATGCCGTTGCCGAACACGTCGCCCGACATGTCGCCGACGCCGGCGACCGTGAAGTCCTGGCTCTGGGTGTCGATGCCGATCTCGCGGAAGTGGCGCTTCACGCTCTCCCACGCGCCGCGGGCGGTGATGCCCATCTTCTTGTGGTCGTAGCCGGCCGACCCGCCGGACGCGAAGGCGTCGTCGAGCCAGAAGCCGTAGTCGCGGCTGATGCCGTTGGCGATGTCCGAGAAGGTGGCCGTGCCCTTGTCGGCGGCCACGACGAGGTAGGGATCGTCCTGGTCGCGGCGCACGACCCGCGGCGGATGCACGACGGACCCGCCCGGCGCCAGCGTGTCGGTGACGTCGAGGAGGCCGCGCATCATCGTGCGGTAGCAGGCGATGCCCTCGGCGAGGAACGCCTCCCGCCCGGCCACTGCCGGCGGTGGCCGCTTGACCACGAACCCGCCCTTGGAGCCGACCGGCACGATGACGGCGTTCTTCACCATCTGGGTGCGCATCAGGCCGAGGATCTCGGTGCGGAAGTCCTCGCGCCGGTCCGACCAGCGGATGCCGCCGCGGGCGATGCGCCCGCCGCGCAGGTGGATCGCCTCGACCTGCTGGTTGTAGACGAAGATCTCGACCAGAGGCCGTGGCTTGGGCAACCCCTCGACCCGGCGGCTGTCGATCTTCAGCGACAGATAGCCCTTGGGCCCGCCATCGGCGGCGTGCTGGAAGTGGTTGGTGCGCAGCGTCGCCTGCACGAGGTTGAGCAGGCGACGCAGCACCCGGTCCTCCTCCAGGCTCTGCACCCCGCCGAGCGTGGCCTCCAGGCGGGCCTCGATCGCCGCGATCGCGGCGGCGGTGGCGCCGCGGTCGGGGTCGAACTGCGCCTCGAACAGGCTGATGAGGTCGCGGGCGAAGCCCGCGTGGCTCACCAGCGTGTCGGCGATGAACTCCTGGCTGGAGGCGAAGCGGATCTGGCGCAGATGGCGGGCGTAGGCGCGCAGGACCGTGATCTGCCGCCAGTCGAGCCCGGCGGCGAGCACGAGGCGGTTGAGGCGGTCGTCGCCCGCCGCCCCCTCCCACACCGCGAGGAACGCCTGCTCGAACAGCGGGACCAGCGCCTCCATCCGCTCGGCCGGCGGCGGATCGGCGGTGGAGACGAAGTCCTGCAGGATGACGGTGATCCCGTCGCCCGACTGCAGCTCGAACGGCCCCTCCTCCTGCGCCACCGGCAGGCCGAAGTTGGCGAGGACCGGCAGGATCTTGGACAGGCGGATCGGACCGCCCGGGTTGAACACGCGATAGGCGACCCCGCCCCACGGCGTGCGGTGCAGGACGCCGCGCAGCCGGCCCATGGCCGCGGCGGCCTGCATCATGGACAGGTCGTCCGGCACCTGCTCGGCCGGCACCTCGTCGCGGTAGGAGACGGGGAAGGCGTCGGCGTAGCGCCGCAGGAGCGACAGGCCCTGCGCCTCGCCGTGGCGGGCGACCAGCACGCCCCGCAGGCGGTCGGTCCAGCTCCGGCTGGCCTCGATCAGCTCCGCCTCGACCGCGGCGACGTCGACCGTGCGCCCGCCGGCATTCTCGGTCTGGATGACGAAGTGGACGCGCGCCAGTGGGTCGTCGCCCAGCTGCACGTTGAAGCTGGTCTCGCTCCCGCCGAACGTGCGCTCGAGGATGTCCTGGAAACGGCGGCGGACGCCCGTGTCGTATCGGTCGCGCCCGACGTAGACGAGGCAGCTGACGAAGCGCTGGAACGGATCGCGGCGGACGAACAGCGCGGTGCGCTGACGTTCCTGCAGGTGCAGGACGCCGAGCGACATCTCGAACAGCTCGTCGTCGTCGATCTGGTAGAGTTCGTGCCGCGGCAGGTTCTCCAGGATGTGGAGCAGCGCCTTGCCGTCGTGGCTGCGGGCGTCGAAGCCCGCGCGCTCCACCACCTTGCGGACCTTGCGGCGCAGATAGGGCGTGTCCTCCGCCCGGGCGGCGATGGCGACCGAGGTGAAGAGGCCGACGAACAGCCGCTCGCCGGTCACGTTCCCGGCGTCGTCGAACATCTTCACCAGGATGACGTCCATCTGGACCGACTTGTGGACGGTCGACCGGCGGTTGGACTTGGTCACCATGAACGGGCGCGGCAGGCGCAGGAACGCCTGCACCACCGGCGGCAGCCGGTCGAAGTTCCGCAGGCCCTGAAGGACCGAGACCGCCTCGTCGCGCAGGATGCCGAGGCCGCTGCCGCTCACGAGGTGCAGCGACGTCGCCTCCGGGGTCCCGTCGGTCACGCCCTCGAACCGGTACTCGCGGTAGCCGAGGAAGGTGAACTTGTCCTTGATGAGCCATTCGAGGAAGGTCTGCGCCTCCGCCACCTCGTCATGGAAGCCGGCCATCGGGCTCCGCGCGACCTCGCCCACGGCCTCCCACGCCTTGGCCAGCATCGGCCGCCAGTCGACGACGGCCGACCGCACGTCGGCGAGGACGCCGGCCAGCGAGCGCTCCACGTCGGCCAGGACCTCGGGATCGGACTGCTCGTCGAAGGCGACGAGCATCACGCTCTCCTTCGCCGCGTCGGCGGGCACCGCG
The DNA here is from genome assembly GCA_044343785.1 of Azospirillales bacterium. Taxonomy (GTDB): domain Bacteria; phylum Pseudomonadota; class Alphaproteobacteria; order Azospirillales; family Azospirillaceae; genus CANGXM01. Next base: position 20,161 of record JBIJED010000003.1, read on the forward strand.
TCGGGCGCGAAGAGTTCGAGCAGGCGCCCCTCGGCGTCGCGGCGGACCCGCATCACCGGGTGGATGAGCATGTGGACCGCCCAGCCGCGGCGGCTCAGCTCGTCGCTGGTGCTGTCCACCAGGAAGGGCATGTCGTCGTTGATCGAGACCGCGAGCGTGTGGACCGAGACGAATCCATCGGCGGCCAGGGTCGGGTTCAACACCGCGACCGCGGCCTTGCCGGGCGTGCGGCGGACGAAGCGGTGCCAGCAGGCCAGCACGATGCCCGACAGCTCCTCCACCGGGTGCTGGGCGATGTCGCCCGGCGGCACGCGCGCGAAGAAGGCGCGCGTGAACCGCTCGCCGAGCGGCGCCTCGTCGGGACCGAGCCGCACGGCGACGAGTGCCGCGGCCTCGTCGATCAGGCGGGACTGCACGTCGGCGTGGCGGTCGGGCATGGTGGCGTTCCCCGTGCGTTTCCGGTCTGTCGGTCACCGCATCGTGGCGGTGCCCTCCCTTCACACAGGTTACCATGGCAGATGAATGATGCCGTGCACAGGCGGCACCAGACACCGGTCATGGTTAGCGGGGGAGACGATCGCGACGGGCGGTGGGGGGGCCGATCAGCCCGGCTGGCCGCGCATGATGAAGGCGCGGACCGAGCGGCTCACCTCCGCCCGGGCCTTGTCGCCGTCGGCGACGCCGAGGCAGAGGCGGAGGATCTCCATCGCGGCCACCGACAGGTCCGGAAGTTCGGCAGCCAGAAGGCCAGGATCGCCGGTGGAGCCGGCGATCCGGTCGACCATGCCGAGGGCGAGGGGCTGGACGAGGTCTGCCAGCTCGGGCGAGCGAATTCGCGCGACGAGTTCCCGCACCACAGAAGGAATGCGCTCCAGCTCCATCACATAGCCGCCCGGCCGCCCGCGGGGGGGGGATGAGGCGGCGAGTTCGGTCAGGAACGCGACCTGGAACGCGTGCCGCTTCATCTGCTGCACCTCGATGCGCTGCCACGCGCCCTCGACGTCCACCGCGAGACTCGCGAGGCTCTCCTGCCGGGCCTTCCGCCGAACCGTGTTGGGGACGTCGAACGTCGGGACCGGATCGGCCTCGGCCCGCTCCGACTGGCGCCGGTCGGGGCCGATGTAGCTCTCGGTCACCACCCAGGGCCGCCGCGCCTCGATCAGCGCGGTGATGCGGTCCTGCACCGCCTGCATCGACACCGGCTTGACGAGAACGCCGTCGGCGCCCGCCACGCCGGCCCGGTTGATGAACTCCTCCGTCGGTGCATCACAGGTGAGGATGATCGCAACAAACGGGCCGAAGGGCGTGGACCGCCGCCGGATCTCGGAGACGAGGCGCAGGGTGTCGGCCTTGGCGTCGGTCGCGTCGACGAACAGCATGTCCACCGACGGCTTCGTCGGCATCTCGACCGTCAGCGGAACCTCGACCTCGACGACGTTGCGGATGCCGAGGCCGTAGAGCGCGTTGCGCAGCACGCGGCGCGTCGCGATCGGGGGTTCAGCCAACAGGATCTCGATCGAGGAGAGGTCGAACCGCCTCGGCTTCTGCACATCCGCCCACATGCCCTAACCTCGGCTCCCCCTGTCGAGTCCCCCATAAAAGGACATTACGGCGAGAACCGCAACCCCTCGTAGGGGATCGAGCCAGATTGACGCGTCAGAATTGCTCCGTCAGCGGAAGACGGCGCGGCAGATGTCGGCGCGGGAGACGGTCCCGACCAGCTTCGCGTTCTCGACCACCGGGAAGCGGCGGATGTTCTGCGACGCCGAGAGCGTCGCCGCCCTCTGCATGATGTCATGAGGCGACAGGACGATCGGGTTGCTGATGACCAGCGTCTCGATCAGCGCGTCCGCCATGTCGTCTCCCTTCTCTTCGAACACGTCGTCGCTGTCGTGCATCGAGAGCCCGCGGTCGATCAGCTCCGACATCTTCGGGAGCACCGCGCGGACGAGGTCGCCGGCGCTCGATCTGGCCAGGATGTCGACCGCCGCGCGGATCGTCGTCCCCGCCCGGACCCGGGTGGCGTTGAAATCCATGATGTCGCGGACGAGCACGGACCAACTCCGGTTGCGGGCGTCGACGCGGATCCTCGATTCGGATATCGGCGAAGGATTTGACAACAGCGCGATCGATGGGTTTCGAGCGGGCCCCTTCGGGCACGGGCATTGCGGAACCGGGCCGATCGGGGGAAAAGAGCCGGCCGTGCGCGCGCCGGCGCAGCGGCCTCGGAGGGCGGGACGGGTGACGGAGGGGATGATCGACGGCCGGGATCCCGACGTGCGCCTCGTCTTCGCGGACGGGTTCCCCGACCACGAGCTTCTCGACGCGGGCGACGGGCGCAAGCTGGAGCGGTTCGGACGCGTCGTCCTCGACCGGCCGGAGCCACAGGCCATGTGGCGCCCCCGCCTCGACACGGCGACCTGGGCCGCGGCCCACGCCCGCTTCGCCGCCGGCGGGGACGACGAGAACGGGCGCTGGACCATCGCCCGGCCGGTGCCCGAGACCTGGCCGATGCGCTGGCGCGGGGTCACTTTCGGCTGCCGGCTGACCTCGTTCCGCCACGTCGGCGTCTTTCCCGACCAG
>JBIJED010000338.1:0-4350 GCA_044343785.1 Azospirillales bacterium
CCCACTGGGCGTGGCTGGCCGACGCCGTCGCCCGGCGAGCGGCGACAGGCTCGGCGACCGGGGGGGAGCCGCCGCGGATCCTGAACCTGTTCGCCCATACCGGCGTGGCCAGCCTCGCCGCGGCGGCCGCCGGCGCCCGGGTCACGCACGTCGACGCCTCGCGCAAGGCGCTCGACTGGGCACGCGAGAACCAGGCGGCGTCCGGCCTTCCGGCGGACGGCATCCGATGGATCCTCGACGACGCGAAGAAGTTCGTCGCGCGGGAGGTGCGGCGCGGCAGCCGGTACCACGGCATCCTCGTCGACCCGCCCAAGTACGGGCACGGGCCCAAAGGCGAGGTCTGGGACGTGTTCACCGACCTGCGCGACCTGCTGGAGGGCTGCCGGGACGTGCTCGCGCCGGGCGGGTTCCTCGTGCTCACCGTCTACGCCCTGCGGGCTTCGTTCGTGGCGATCGACCGCCTCGCGCGCGACGTGCTGGCGCCCGCGGGCGGCCGGACGATCTGCGGCGAGCTGGTCATGCGCGGCAAGGACGCGCGCACCGTCGTCCCCACCTCCCTTTACGTCCGGTACGAGGCCGATGGCGCCCCCTGAGCCCGATCCGCCCGTCGTCACCAGCTTCCGCAACGAGCAGGTGAAGTTCGTCCGCTCGCTCGCCGTGGGAAAGTTCCGCCGCGAGCACGGGGCCTTCGTGGCGGAGGGGCTGAAGCTGGCCGGCACCGCGCGGGAGGTGGACTGGCCGGTGCGGCTGGTGGCCTACGACGCCGCCGCGCCGCGCGGAGGCTTCCTCGACGTCGTGCTCGACTGGGCGCGGTCGCGCGACGCCCGCCTCCTCCCGGTCACGGCGGAGATCCTCGGTGCCATGACGTCGAAGGACAATCCGCAGACGGTGGTGGGCGTCTTCGCCCAGCACACCCTGACACTCGCCGACGTGACGCCGCGCCAGGGCGACACCTGGGTCGCGCTGGAACAGGTCCGCGACCCGGGGAACCTCGGGACGATCGTGCGGACGGCGGACGCCGCCGGTGCGGCGGGCGTGATCCTGGTCGGCACCTGCTGCGATCCCTTCTCGATCGAGGCGGTGCGGGCGACGATGGGATCGATCTTCGCGGTCCCGATCGTCCGGGCCGATGCCGCCGCCTTCGCCGGCTGGGCGGCGCGCTGGCCCGGCTCGATCGTGGGGACGCACCTCGCCGGCACGGTCGACTATCGGGCCGCCGCCTACCGCGACCCGACCCTCCTGGTGATGGGCGGCGAGGGGCCGGGCCTCACGGACGCGACCGCCGGGCTCTGCACCGACCTCGTGAAGATCCCCATGACGGGCCGCGCCGACAGCCTGAACCTCGCCATCGCGACGGCATTGATGGTCTACGAGATCCGGAGGCCGGCGCTGGGGAGGGTCTAGGCCGACCGCGCCACAGACACTTGGCCCAGCCCCTCGACCGCGATCGTCGCCCGCGCGCCCGTGGCGAGCCAGACGGTGCGGACCAGCGAGCCGCACAGCACGATCTCCCCCGCGGGCACGCGCTCGCCGCGGGCCGCGAGGTGGCCGGCGAGCCAGGCGACCGCGGCGAGCGGATGGCCCAGCACGTCGGCGCCGGTGCCGCGCCCGGCCTCCGCCCCGTCCACCACGGTCGTCCCCGCGACCGCGGCGAGGTCCGGCAGGCGGGAGGCGGGGACCGGCGGCCCGAGGACGCAGCCGGCGGCGAAGAAATCGTCGGCGATCAGCAGCGGCGCGCCCATCGCGGTCCAGTCGACGTAGCGGTCGTCCACGATCTCGATCGCCACCATCGCGCAGTCGAGCGCGGCGGCGACCTCGGCGGGCCCCACCGGTCCCGACCGGGCGTCGAGGTCGCGGGCGAGGCGGACCGCGATCTCGCACTCCACCCCCGGCCGCAGCCGCTCCGCCGGCGCGATCACGGCGCCGTCGGCCCGCAGGTCGGCGGCGAAGATCCCGCCCGCGCAAGGGCCGGGGATGCGGAGATAGGCCTGCATCACCGGCGTGGTGCAACCGATCTTCCAGCCGACCCGGCCGCCGAGCGGCCCCGCGAGGCGCGCGTGGACCGCGGCCTGGACGGCATGGCCCGCCGCGGCGTCGGCCGGGGCGTCCCCCGCGACGAGGGCCAGCGGCGTGCGGGCGAGGCGGGCCGCGGCGATGGCGGTGGCGAGGTCATCCATGGGCGTCTCCGGTACCGGGTTCCCCGGCCGCTCCGTTTACTTCGCGCCGGCCGGCCGATACCGTCGGCCCCCGGGCGCGTCCCGGAAAGCGGACGCCCGGGAGAGGGGAACGCGCATGACCGGCCTGACCCAGAGCTACGTCCACGGCGCCGGCGACGTGCCGCTGCTGGGCGAGACCGTCGGCGCCCTTCTGGAACGGATCGCGGCGACGCACGGCGACCGCCTCGCGCTCGTCGTCCGCCAGCAGGGCGTCCGCTGGACCTATCGCGAGCTTCTGGGCGAGGCGGACCGGTTCGCGGCCGGGCTTCTGGCGCTGGGGGTCCGCAGGGGCGACCGCGTCGGGATCTGGTCGCCCAACAACGCGGAGTGGGTGGTGACCCAGTTCGCGACCGCCCGCATCGGCGCGATCCTCGTCAACATCAACCCGGCCTATCGGACGAACGAGCTGGAGTACTGCCTGAACAAGGTCGGCTGCGCGGTCCTGATCTTCGCCGAACGGTTCAAGTCCAGCGACTACGTCGCCTTGGTCCGCGAACTGGCGCCCGAGGCGGGGACGACGGGCGACGAACTCCGCGCCGCGCGCCTGCCACACCTGCACCGCCTCGTCACCATCGGCGACGGCGCGCCGCCGCCGGGCACGATCGCCTTCGCCGCGGTGGCGGGGATGGGGGCCGGCCACATGGGCGAGGTGGCGGCGCTGGGGCCCACGCTCCAGTTCGACGACCCGATCAACATCCAGTTCACCAGCGGCACGACGGGCCGGCCCAAGGGCGCCACGCTGTCCCACCACAACATCGTCAACAACGGCTTCTTCATCGGCGCGTGCATGCGGCTCGGGCCGGACGACCGGCTGTGCATCCCGGTCCCGCTCTATCACTGTTTCGGGATGGTTCTGGGCGTACTGGCCTGCGTCACCCACGCCGCCGCCATGGTCTTCCCGGGCGAGGCGTTCGAACCGCGCGCGGTGCTGGAGACCGTGGCCGCGGAGCGCTGCACCGCGCTGCACGGCGTGCCGACCATGTTCATCGCCGAACTGGACCACCCCGACTTCCACGCCTTCGACCTCTCCTCGCTCCGCACCGGCATCATGGCCGGAAGCCCCTGCCCGATCGAGGTGATGAAGCGGACGGTCGAGCGGATGAACCTGCGGGAGATCACCATCGCCTACGGCATGACGGAGACGAGCCCCGTCAGCTTCCAGTCCCACGTCGACACGCCGCTCGACCTGCGGGTCTCCACGGTGGGCACCATCATGCCCCACGTCGAGGTGAAGATCGTGGATTCCGAGGGGCGCATCGTGCCGCCCGGCACGCCGGGCGAGCTTCTGACCCGCGGCTATTGCGTGATGCTGGGCTATTGGGACGATGCGGAGCGGACGCGGGACGCCATCGACGGGGGCCGATGGATGCACACCGGCGACCTCGCCACGCTGGACGAGCGGGGCTATTGCCGGATCGTCGGCCGGATCAAGGACATGATCATCCGCGGCGGCGAGAACGTCTATCCGCGGGAGATCGAGGAGTTCCTCCATTCCCACCCCAAGGTGCAGGACGTGCAGGTGATCGGCGTTCCCGATCCCCGCTACGGCGAGGAGGTCTGCGCCTGGGTGCGGCTGCGGGACGGCGAGACGATGACCGCGGACGAACTGCGCGCCTTCTGCCAGGGCCGGATCGCGCACTACAAGATCCCCCGCCACGTCCGCTTCGTCGACGCCTTCCCGATGACGGTGACCGGCAAGATCCAGAAGTACCTGATGCGCGACCAGATGGCGGCCGAACTCAACGCACCCCCATGACCCCCAGCGTCAGCTCGTTGACGATGGCGGAGACCAGCAGGTCGAGGATCACCGTCATCGCCGCGTGCAGCGGGCCCATGCCCAGCGCCGCCCGGGCGATGAAGGCGTGGTAGAGGACGATCGCCAGCGACGCCGCGAAGAGGAGGAGTTGCGACGCCCCGTCGGGCAGGACGCCCGCCTCCGCCAGCGCCAGCGTGGGCAGCCAGACCGCCACCTGCGGCACGGCCGACCAGTTGTAGGCCGCGAGCCACCCGGTCCAGCGGTCGCGGACGCCGGTCATGTCGGTCACCCACGCCATCGCCAGCGGAAAGGCGACCCAAGCCACGACGTAGCCGACCGCCTCCACCACGAGGAAGCGCCAGAAGGGCACCGCGGCCA
>JBIJED010000092.1:0-8633 GCA_044343785.1 Azospirillales bacterium
ACCCGCCCGGACCGCTTCGTGCTGCCGCGGCCGATGACCGGACGGCCGGGCTGCGACTTCTCGTTCTCCGGCCTGAAGACCGCGGTGCGGCAGGCGGTCGACGCGCTGCCGCCCGGACCGCTCGACCCGGCCGACGTCGCCGACCTGTGCGCGGCGCTCCAGGCGTCGATCGCCGCCGTGCTGGTCGACCGCACCGGTCGCGCGCTCGACCGCTTCGCCCGGGAGTTCCCGGAGGGCCGCCATCTCGTCGTGGCCGGGGGCGTCGCCGCGAACCGCGCGGTCCGCGCGGCGCTCGCCGACTTGGCCGCCGCACGCGGCCTGGGCTTCGTCGCCCCGCCGCTGGCGTTGTGCACCGACAACGCGGCGATGGTCGCCTGGGCGGGGGTGGAGCGGTTTCGCCTCGGCCTCGTCGACGGCCTCGACTTCGCACCCCGTCCCCGCTGGCCGCTCGACCCCGACGCGCCGAAGGCGGCCGGCGCGGGGGTGAAGGCGTGACCCCGCGGACTCGCGTCCTCGCCGTCGGCGGCGGCGCCTGGGGCACGGCGCTGGCGATGCAGGCGATCCGGGCCGGACGGCGGGCGGTGCTGTGGGCGCGGGAGGCCGAGGTGGTCGCCGCGGTGAACGAAGGACGCGGGAACCCCGTGTTCCTGCCCGGCATCCCGCTCGATCCCGCGCTCGCCGCGACGGGCGACCTCTCCGCCGCCGCGGACGCCGACCTCGTCCTCCTCGTCGTGCCCGCGCAGTTCCTGAGGCGTGTCGCCGCCGACCTCGCGCCGCACCTGCGACCCGGGACGCCGGTCGTGCTGTGCGCGAAGGGCATCGAGACCGGCACCGGCCGGCTGATGACCGAGGTCGCCGCCGGGGCGCTGCCCCCCGGCACGCCGCTCGCCGTGCTGTCCGGCCCCACCTTCGCCGCCGAGGTGGCCCGCGGCCTGCCGACGGCGGTGACGGTGGCGGCCACGGACGCGGATCTCGCCGCGCGGATCGCCGGGGCGCTCCGCACCCCGTCCTTCCGTCCCTATTCCGCCGATGATCCCGTCGGGGCGGAGGTGGGCGGTGCCGTGAAGAACGTGCTGGCGATCGCCTGCGGCATCGTCGACGGGCTGGCGCTCGGCGACAACGCGCGGGCGGCGCTGATCACCCGCGGCCTCGCCGAGATGACGCGCCTCGCCGTCCGCCTCGGTGGGCGGGCGGAGACGCTGACGGGCCTGTCGGGCCTCGGCGACCTCGTCCTCACCTGCTCGTCGCGCCAGTCGCGCAACATGTCGGTCGGCATCGCGCTGGGATCGGGCCGGAGCCTCGCGGACGCGCTCGCCGGCAAGGCGTCGGTCGCCGAGGGCGTCGCGTCGGCCGCGGCGGTCGCGGCGCTGGCAGCCCGGGTCGGCGTCGAGATGCCGGTCTGCGCCGCGGTCGACGCGGTGCTGAACCACGGCGCCGCCGTCGATGCCACGGTCGCGGCGCTTCTGGCCCGGCCGACGCGGGCGGAGGCGGGCTGAGCCCGCTGGCCCGGCCGGCGCGGGCGGAGGCGGGCTGAGCCCGCTGGCCCGGCCGGCGCGGCTGCGATAGGGTCCGTGACGAATCCCCATCCGATCGGAGGATCGATGCTGTTCGCCGTCGAATGCCGCGACAAGCCCGGCCACCTGGAGGTCCGGATGTCGAACCGGCCCGCACACCTCGCCTATCTGGAGGCGAACCTCGACCGGATCCGCTTCGCTGGCCCGCTCTTGGCCGAGGACGGGACGACGCCCGTCGGCAGCCTCTTGGTCGTCGAGGCCGCCGACCGGGCGGCGATCGAGGCGTTCTGCGCCGCCGATCCCTATGCCCTGGCGGGCCTGTTCGCCGAGGTGCGCCAGACGCCGTGGCGCCAGGTCCTGCCCAAGGCGTGAGCGCGCCCATGGCCCACTGGCTCCTGAAGTCCGAGCCCTTCAAGTACGCCTGGGACCGGCTGGTGGCCGACGGGCGCACCCATTGGGACGGCGTGCGCAACCATCAGGCGGCGCTGAACCTCAAGGCCATGGCGGTCGGCGACCGGGCGTTCTTCTACCACTCGAACGAGGGGCTTCAGATCGTCGGGATCTGCGGGATCGTCCGCACCGCCTATCCCGACCCCTCCGATCCGGACGGACGGTTCGTCATGGTGGACGTGGTACCCGTGGCGGCGGTGAAGACGCCGGTCACGCTGAAGCGGATCAAGGCGGACCCGCTGCTGGCGGGCATGGCGCTCGTCCGCCAGTCGCGCCTCTCGGTCTGCCCGGTGACGTCCGACGAATGGGCGCGGGTCTGTGCGTTGGCGGGCGTGGTGGACGTCTGAACACCCGGTCCCGCGGCTCGTTCAACCCGCGTCCGCGATCCGAGGAGCCGCCATGTCCGTCTTCACCGTCCGTCACGTCAGCACCTACCGCTACGCCCGGCCGGTGAATTTCGGGCCGCACCGGCTGATGGTCCGGCCGCGGGACAGCCACGACATGCGCCTCCTGGGGACGACGCTCGCCATCGACCCGGCGCCCGCCTCGCTGCGGTGGACGCACGACGTCTTCGGGAACTCGGTCGCGGTCGCGACCTTCGAGGGGACGGCGAGCCGGCTCCGCTTCGAGAGCGAGATCCGGCTGGAGCAGTTCCCCGGCGACGTGCTGGACGCGCCCGTCGAGGACCACGCGCGCACCTATCCCTTCTCCTACTCGGCCGAGGAGATCCCCGACCTCGGGCGGACGACCGAGCGGCACCACCCCGATCCCGACCACCGCGTCGACGCCTGGGCGAAGCCCTTCGCCGTTCCCGAGGCGGGCGGCGGTCCCGTCGAGACGCTGGGGTTGCTCGCCGGCATGGCGCAGGCGATCAAGGGGGGGTTCGCCTACGTCGCCCGCGACGCCGAGGGCACCCAGACCCCCGTCGAGACGCTCGACGCCGGATCGGGGAGCTGCCGCGACTTCGCGCTCTTCATGATGGAGGCGGCGCGGAGCCTCGGGCTCGCGGCACGGTTCGTCTCCGGCTACCTCTACGATCCCGCGACCGACGGAGGGGCCGGTGCGGCGACCGGGGCGGGAGCCACCCACGCCTGGGTCGAGGTCTATCTCCCGGGGGCCGGATGGGTGGAGGTCGACCCCACGAACGGCCTCGTCGGCACGCGGAACCTGATCCGCGTGGCCGTCGTCCGCGATCCGGCGCAGGCCCTGCCGCTCTCCGGGTCCTGGACCGGCGCGCCCGCGGACTACCTCGGCCTGGCGGTCGAGGTGACGGTGCGGCGGGGCGCCACGCCCGCCGCACCCCTTGCGTCGCCGGTCGCCGCCGGCGCTTGATAACGGTCTTCGCCGGTCCACTTCTGGGTAGGTCTTCGGGCTTCCGCCCGGGACTGTTCGCCGTCGGTTCGGGGGGACCGCGGCGACGGATCCTGTGACACACCAACGGAGGGACACCGTCCTTGACCCCGCCCAACACATCCGCCCTTTCGGCGAACACGGACAATGTCGTGCCGGGACCGCATCACGGGCGTCGCGACGGCCAACGCCCGAGCCGCGCCGAAGCCGAAGCCGCCGTTCGAACGCTGATCCGCTGGGCCGGCGACGACCCTGCCCGTGAAGGCCTCCTCGACACGCCAAAGCGCGTCGCGAAGGCCTACGAGGAATGGTTCCAGGGCTATCAGGTCGATCCCGCCGAACTCCTCCAGCGCACCTTCGAGGAGGTGGAGGGCTACGACGAGATGGTCCTCCTGCGCGACATCCGCTTCGAGAGCTATTGCGAGCACCACCTCGCCCCGATCATCGGCAAGGCGCACGTCGCCTATCTGCCCGAGCGCCGGGTCGTCGGCATCTCCAAGCTGGCCCGCGTCGTCGAGGCGTTCGGCAAGCGGATGCAGATCCAGGAGAAGATGACGGCCCAGGTGGCCGGAGTGATCGACGAGGTGCTGCGCCCGAGGGGCGTGGCCGTCGTGATCGAGGCGACGCACCAGTGCATGTCGACGCGCGGCGTCAACAAGCACGGCGTCTCGATGGTGACGAGCCGGATGATCGGTGCCTTCCGCGACGACCCGAACACGCGCCGCGAGTTCCTGGGCATGATCGGCAACCCTCAGAACCGCGGCGACATGGTCTGACGTCCCCGGTGCGTCCCCACCGGCACCCGCGCACCCTTGGGGCGCGCGGGTGCCGGTGGGGACGATCATTCGGGGTCGGGCGTACCTCCGATTCCCGGTGCGGTTGATCCGGTTCGGCGATGGCTCCCCGGCGCGGCTCGGGTGTTTCCTCTCCCGAGCCGATCCGCGGCGTCCCGATACGCCCCCGTGCATGTCCGCCCTCGACCGCGCCTTCATCCTCCTCACCCGCGACGTCCCGTGGCCCCTGGCCTACGGGTGCGCGGTCGCGCTCGCGCTCCTGGCCGTCGCCGTTCGCCTCTGGTTGGCCCCGGTCGATGCGGGCGTTCCCTACCTCACATTCTTTCCGGCCGTGCTCGTCGCCTGCTTCGTGGGCGGGATCGGACCGGCCCTTCTGACGACCGTCATCGCCATGGTGGCGAGCGTCCTGTTCCTGTTCCCGCCCGAAGACGTCTTGAAGGTCGCTCCGGAGCACGTCTGGAGCGTGCCGGTGTTCCTCGCGGCGGTCCTCCTCGCCTGCGCCCCGGTCGAACTGCTGCGGCGTGCGGCGCGCCGGGCGATGGACGCGTCCGCCCGGCTCGCCGACAGCGAGGAACGGTTCCGCCTCGCCGCCCGCGCCTTCTCCGGTCTCGTCTACGACTGGGACGTTCGGACGGACACCGTTCTCTGGTCCGAGGGCGTGAAGGACCTGATCGGCGTCGACGGGGTCGATCCCTCGACTCACGTGGGGGCGTGGCGCCCGCGCATCGACGTCGACGATCTTCCGCGCCTCGACGCGGCGATCCGGTCGGCGTTTTCCGGTATCGATGATCGCTACGACCTCCGGTACCGGGTGCGGCACCGGGACGGGCGGTGGATCGACGTCTGGGACCGCGGGCTGATCGTCCGCGACGGCGAGGGCCGGGCGGTCCGCGTGGTCGGCAGCACGGTCGACGTCAGCGCCCAGCGCCGCATGAGCCAGCAGCTGGAGGACAGTCTGCGCCGCCGCGACGCGGCCTTGACCGAGGTCCACCACCGGGTCAAGAACAGCCTCCAGACAGTCTCCAGCCTCTTGAGCATGCAGGGGCGCCGCATCCGGGACGAGGCCGCCCGGCGGGAGTTCGAGGACGCCATCGCCCGCATCCAGGCGGTCGCCGCGGCGCACCAGACCCTCTACCGCGACGAGGAGATGAGCCGCGCCAACGTCTCCGGCTTCATCGACGCGCTGGCCCGCCAGATCCGCGCCGCCCACGATCGTGGCGATGCCGACTTCCGCTGCACGGTGTCGGCGAACGAGGTCATGCTGCCGACCGACCAGGTCGTGCCCTTCGCGCTGGTCGTCAACGAGCTTCTGACGAACGCCTTCAAGCACGCCGCCGGGCAGGACGGCACCACCGAGATCGTCGTGAACGTCCAGGTATCCGACGGCGCGGTCCACCTGACCGTGCTCGACGGCGGGAAGGGCCTCTCGCCGGGGTTCGATCCCGAGGGGACGGACGGGCTCGGCCTCATGCTCGTCACCCTGCTGGTCCGCCAGATGCGCGGCCGCTTCACGGTCGAGCGACCGCCCCGCGGCAGCCGGTTCGTCGTCACCGTGCCGTTGGGCGCCATGGCGGCCGGCCGCGCATAGGGCTTCGCGATCCGTTCCCTTTTGGTTCCGACGGCGCTACATTTCGTCGTCCTGATCGCGTCGGAAGCCGACATCTTGCCCGTCCTCGCCCTCGATCCCCTGTCCGTCGCCGCCGGCGCGCTGGTCGGCGTTCTCGCCACGGCCCTCCTCGCCCTTCTCGTCGCGTTCGGGCGGGCCGGGCGGCTGCGGGCGGCGGAGGTCCGGGCGGAACGCGCCGACCAGCTGGCGGCGGAGGTGGACGAGCTGACCGAGGCGCTGGGCCTTTCCGCCGCCCGGGCGGCCGAACTCGAGGCGACGCTGGCGGCCGAGCGTGCGGCGACGGCGGACAAGCTGGCGCTGCTCGCCGATGCCGAACGCCGCCTCGCCGACACGTTCGACGCGCTGGCCGTGCGCGCCCTCGACCGGCGGGAGGGGGCGATCGCCGCCCTCGTCGCCCCGGTGCGCGAGCAGATGGGCCGCCTCGACGACCAGATCCGCGCGCTGGAGCAGGCCCGCGCCGGCGCCTACGAGGGGCTGGCGGCGCAGGTCCGCGGCCTGACCGAGGCGCAGCGCGGCCTCCTCCAGGAGACGCAGGGCCTGACCCGCGCGTTGCGCGCGCCCCAGGTGCGCGGCCGGTGGGGAGAGGTACAGTTGCGGCGTGTCGCCGAGCTGGCCGGCATGCTCGACCGCTGCGACTTCGCCGAGCAGCCGACGGTGACGACCGAGGCGGGGCGCCAGCGTCCCGACATGGTCGTCCGGCTGCCGGGGGGGAAGTCCGTCGTCATCGACGCCAAGACGCCCCTCGACGCCTATCTGGACGCGGTCGGCGCCACGGACGAGGCCGTCCGCGCGGCGGCACTGGCGCGCCACGCCCAGCGGGTTCGGGCGCACATGAAGGCGTTGGGCGAGAAGGCCTATTGGGCGCAGTTCGAGGACACGCCGGAGTTCGTGGTGCTGTTCCTGCCGGGCGAGAGCTTTTTCGCCGCGGCGCTGGAGGCCGACCCCGCGCTGATCGAGGCCGGCATGGCGAACGGCGTCGTCCTGGCGACCCCGACGACGCTGATCGCGCTGCTGCGCGCGGTCGCCTACGGCTGGCGGCAGGAGCGCCTCGCCGAGAACGCCCGGCGCATCGGCGCGCTCGGGGCGGAGATGACCAAGCGTCTCGGCGATCTCGTGGGCCATTTCGCCCGCCTCGGCGACCGGCTGGGCGGGGCGGTGGAGGCGTACAACGGGGCGGTCGGCTCGCTGGAGGCCCGGGTGCTGGTGACGGCGCGGCGCCTCGCGGACCTGCAGGGCGCCGATCCGGAGCCCCTCGCGGGGGCCCCCGCGGTGGAGGTGGCACCGCGCCGGCCCGCCGCGGCCGCCGACCGGGTTCCGGAATTCGTCGTTGACGGCGCCCCGTCCGGAGCCCAAATCCCCCCATGACGTCGTTCATTGCGCGGGAACCCCGCGCGAGGCTTCCCGAACCATGGCCGAACTCCCGATCCTGATCGCCCCGGACCCGCGGCTGCGCGGCAAGGCGAAGCCCGTGACGACGGTGGACGCCCGCGTCCGCCGCCTGATGGACGACATGCTCGACACCATGTACGCCGCCCCCGGCATCGGCCTCGCGGCGCCGCAGGTGGGCGTGATGGAGCGGATCGTCGTCGTCGACGTGTCGGGCAAGAACGAGCCGGCGGCGCCGATGCGCCTCGTCAACCCGGCGATCGTCTGGCGGTCTGAGGAGGCCGAGGCGGGGGAGGAAGGGTGCCTCTCCATCCCCGAGCAATACGCCGACGTGACCCGGCCGGTGCGCGTCCGCGTGACCTATCAGGACGAGAAGGGGGCGGCGCGGGAGATCGAGGCGGACGGCCTGCTGGCCCGCTGCCTCCAGCACGAGATCGACCACCTCGACGGCGTGCTGTTCGTCGACCATCTGTCGAAGCTGAAGCGCGACATGATCCTGCGCAGGACGCAGAAGCTGAAGAAGTCCAAGGCGAGCGCCTGAAGGAGACCGGCATGCGCCTCGCCTTCATGGGGACGCCCGACTTCGCGGTCGCGGCGCTGGAGGCGCTGCTGCGTGCCGGTCACACGGTCGCCTGCGTCTACTGCCAGCCGCCCAAGCCGGCCGGTCGCGGGCAGGACCTCCGCAAGACCCCTGTCCATCTGGCGGCGGAGCGGCACGGGCTTCCCGTCCGCACGCCCCGCACGCTGAAGGACCCGGGCGAGCAGGCCACCTTCGCGGCGCTCGGCCTCGACGCCGCGGTGGTGGCGGCCTACGGCCTGATCCTGCCCAAGGCGGTGCTCGACGCGCCGCGCCTCGGCTGCCTCAACATCCACGCCTCCCTTCTTCCGCGCTGGCGCGGTGCCGCCCCGATCCAGCGGGCGATGCTGGCCGGCGACGCGGAGACGGGCATCACCATCATGCAGATGGACCCGGGCCTCGACACCGGGCCGATGCTGCTGAAGGGCACGGTGCCCATCGACCCGGACACGACCGCCCAGGCGCTGCACGACCGGCTGGCGGCGATGGGCGCCGACCTGATCGTCGCGGCGCTGGACCGGCTCGCCCGCGGCGAACTGCCGGCGGTGCCGCAGCCGACGGACGGCGCCACTTATGCGCCGAAGCTGGAGAAGGACGAGGGGCGGATCGACTGGTCGCGCCCGGCGCCGGACCTCGCCCGGCAGGTGCGCGCGCTGACGCCCTGGCCCGGCTGTTTCGTGGAACTCGCGGGCGGCGAACGGCTGAAGGTGCTGGCGACCGTGGCCGTCTCGGGGCGGGGCGCGCCGGGCACGGTTCTGGACGACGCCTTCACGGTCGCCTGCGGGGCGGGCGCGCTGCGCCTCCTCACCGTCCAGCGCGCCGGGCGTGGCCCGACCGACGGGGCGGCGTGCCTCAGGGGCCTGCGGGTCGCGGTGGGGGGGAGCGTGGTTCCGCCTGATGGCTCGACGGGCTCACCATGAGGCGCGCCCGGCCGG
>JBIJED010000455.1:0-3403 GCA_044343785.1 Azospirillales bacterium
TCGTGCGCGCCTATGCCGGACCGGGCGACGAGGTCGTCTATAGTCGCCACGGCTTCCTGATGTATCCGATCGCGGCCAAGTCGGTCGGCGCGGTGCCGGTGACGGCGCCGGAGACGGACCTGACCGCCGACGTCGACGCGATTCTGGCCGCCGTCACCCCGCGCACGCGCATCGTGTTCCTGGCGAATCCGAACAACCCGACCGGCACGATGCTGCCGGTGGACGAGGTCCGCCGCCTCCACGCCGGCCTGGCGTCGGACGTGGTGCTCGTGATCGACGCGGCCTATGCCGAGTACCTGTCGCGCAACGACTATTCGTCGGGCTTCGAACTCGTCGAGGCGGCGAGGAACGTCGTGGTCACCCGCACCTTTTCGAAGATCTATGCGCTGGGCGGCCTGCGGCTCGGCTGGTGCTACGCCTCCGCCGAGATCGCCGACGTGCTGAACCGCATCCGCGGGCCCTTCAACGTGGCCTCCGCCGCCCAGGCGGCGGGCCTCGCGGCGCTGGAGGACGTGGCCTTCGTCGAGCGGAGCCGCCTGCACAACGAGGCCGGCCGCGCCCGCTTCGCCGAGGCGGTGCGGGCGATCGGGCTCGAGGTGCATCCCTCCGTCACGAACTTCGTCCTGGTGTCCTTCGCCGGCCAGACGGCGGGCAGGAACGATGCCGAGGCCGCGCGCCAGTTCCTCAAGGCCCGCGGCATCCTCGTGCGCCAGATGACCGCCTACGGTCTGCCGGACTGCCTGCGCGTGACCATCGGCACCGACGCGGAGATGGACGAGGTCGTCCGCGGCCTCGCGGACGTCCTCGCCGCATGAACCCGCCGTTCGAGCGCATCGCGATCGTCGGCGTCGGGCTGATCGGCTCGTCGCTGCTCCGCGTCCTCCGGCGCGAAGGCGTCGCGCGGACCCTCGTCGCCGCCGACGCCTCGGCGGCGGTCCGGGCCCGCGTGGTCGACCTCGGCCTCGCCGACGCGGTCCACGCGAGCGCGGGCGACGCGGCGGACGGTGCGGACCTCGTCATCCTTTGCACGCCCGTCGGCACCTTCGAGGCGCTGGGGGCGGAGGTGGGGCCGCGGCTCGCCCCCGGTGCCATCCTGTCGGACGCCGGTTCGGTCAAGGCGGCGGCGGTCCGCGCGCTGGCGCCGCACGTCCCGCCGCACGCCCATCTCGTTCCGGCCCATCCCGTCGCGGGGACGGAGAACTCGGGCCCCGACTCCGGCTTCGCCACCCTGTTCGAGGGCCGCTGGTGCATCCTCACGCCCGAGGAGGGGACGGACGCGGCGGCGGTGGCGAAGGTGGCGGCGCTCTGGCGGCGGATCGGCTCCAACGTGGAGACGATGGACCCCGCCCATCACGACAAGGTGCTGGCGATCACGTCCCACCTGCCGCACCTGATCGCCTACACCATCGTCGGCACGGCCACGGACCTCGAGGAGACGACCAGGTCCGAGGTGATCAAGTTCTCGGCCGGCGGCTTCCGCGACTTCACCCGCATCGCCGCCTCCGACCCGATCATGTGGCGCGACATCTTCCTCGCGAACCGGGAGGCCGTGCTGGAGATGGCGCAGCGCCTGACCGAGGACCTGACGATGCTCCAGCGCGCCATCCGCTGGGGGGAGGGCGAGACGCTGGAGGCCCTCTTCCGCCGCACGCGCGACATCCGCCGCGGGGTCATCGACGCCAAGCAGGCGTAGGGGGAACGGTCAGGCGCGCCTGCGCCCGCCGCGGGGAACGGCCACCCCGCCCTTGCGCCTGATTCCGGCCTTCAGGCGGAAGATGTCGGGCACGTTGACCTTGTCGTTCGTGCGCAGTTCCATCACGCCGATGGTGCGTAGCGCGTCGAGAAGAGCCGCCGCCGGCTCCGCATCGGTCTCAAGTTCGACAGGGGCCAGTCGTCTCTCTTTCGTTGCCCAGCTTTTCACCCGATCCGGGATCCCCGCGGCACGCCAGATATCGAGAAGCGCTTCACGTTTCATGGGTACTGTTTCGCCATCCAGAGCCGTAAGTGCGATCTCGATCCAGGGATAATCTTCCATCAATTCATCAAGGCGGTCATTTGATGCCTCGATGACGCCTCTATGGATGTCGTGATGATTGATCGGACGATCTGTTTCATTGCCACGTAGATCCGCGGCGACACGCCAAGCCGTCAGGAAAGTCCGCGGTGAGCAGGCCCCATGTGCATCACCGAGATGCAACGGGACCCACGTATAGACGTGACCCCGACGATGATCGGCACCCATGTATCGACCTGCGACGACACTTATCGTCCGTTCAATCTCTTCATCCGTTATGTTCCTCCTGAACTGTCCCTTCTCGTCGGAGAGGAGGTTTTTGCTTGTGAAAAGATCGGAAACAAAATCGACCACATCACGGTTTGACTTGTCTTTCCAGACTTCGAACAGGAGAAGTTCATAGAGTTCCTGGCGCGACCATCGCATCTCCACATGTCCGGCCTTCAGTTTCGATGCGTCCGGGAACTGGAAAAGGGTTCGATCCTGGAACTGGTCCGGCCGCATGAAGATCTTGAATCGGAGTGCGCGAAACGAACGCAAATCCAAAGCCGTGCGAAGAAGTGCTTCGGTCAGTTCCCGAATTCCGGCCCAATCGTCGGCCAGGCGATCGAGCGAATCGAACAGGATGAGGACACGGCGTCCCGAAGCCGAAAAGATCCGGTCCGCATCCGTCAGCACACGACCGAAGAGGCCATGATCGGCGCGAAGCGCCTCGGCAGATAGTCCGAAATCTTCGGGCTCGCGCGCGTCAAGGGCGGCCCGCACCGCCCGGAAGACGACGGTTCGCCAGATCGAAACCGGATCGGCGCCAGTGTCGCGCATGATGGCCTTGATGGCATCTCGTGATGGTGCCACATGACTGTTTCGAGAAGACGATCCGTTGAATCCGATGCGCACGTCGGCCGTTTTCAGGGTCGGGTTTCCGTAATGCGCGGCCGCTTCCTGCCTAACGGCCTCGTTGACGAGGGCCTGTGTCCAGAAGCTCTTCCCCGATCCCCGATTTCCCACGACCAGTTGGCGATCGATGTCCAAGACCGCTCGGTGGCTGATCGGGTGATAGACCCTGTCGACATCAATGCTCTCATCAGGATCGACACTCAGTCGATGCGCTATGCCTGCCATTGCCCTCCGCATTGGTGCGGCAAGGTACACGAGATTCCGGGGGTCCGACCGATCCGTCACAACGGCCCCAGCCGATCCGACCGCCTGTCCTCGATCACTCTGCGCACCCATGCGATGAATGGCCGGAACGCCACATCGTAGAATTCAGGGCGCAGTTGCCCTGTCTTCCCGACGGGATCGAAGCTGGCGAACTGTGGATCGAATTTGATCATCAGCGGGTGATGGGGCGCGTCGGTATCGGCCAGCGATGGGGTGAACGCATCTTCA
>JBIJED010000242.1:0-5189 GCA_044343785.1 Azospirillales bacterium
AGTGTCCACATCATAGACATAGGACGCGAAGAGTTCATGCATCTCATCGATGTACTGTTCCGTCGTCTGCGGCTCGCCGACGCTCTTCGCGAGCACGACCTTCAGATCCCGGCGAAAAGACTCGGTACCCCCCGGATCCCGAAGAAACAGCGGGTGAAGCCCCGCAAGCAGGGCCCGGTAGCCCTGAATCGTCTGGCGCTGCGCGGTGCCGAAGAGCAGCACCGTCGCACCGAGATCGAGCATCGCCGCGGCGGTCAATTCGGCAAGGCCGGCCCGGGCGTCGACGAACACCGCATCGTACTGGCGTCGGGCCGCGAGGCCGTCGATCATCGCGCGGATCTGATGACCCAACGAGACGGGCCGTCCTTCCGGATTGATGTCTTCGATCATCGCCCGTGCGATCTTCGGCAACACGTTCTGCGGATGTCGCCGGAGGCTCTGCGAGCCAAACGCCGGGACGACGTCGACTTGCCCCTGGCCGTCGGTGAGCACGCTGACGCCGACGAACCGGTCCAGATCGGCGCCGTCCACGCCGCCGATCCCGTTTTCCACGAGGACGTCGAGCGCCCCATACTCGGGCAGGTCTTCGTCCCGCAGAAGCAGCGACCCTATTCCCGGTGCCTCCAGGTCCAGGTCGACCACGAGGACATTCAACCCCGATGCTGCGAAGTCGGCTGCAGCGACGCACAGCGCGGTCGATCGGCCGACCCCGCCGTTGACGCTGGCGAAGACGATGCGCGGCGGGTTCGGCGGCATGCCGCGCGGCAGGGACAGCCAGCCCGACCCCACGATCCGCCGATCGACGAGCGAGACCCTCCGGCCATCAGCCAGAGGGGTCGGGAGCGTGTCGTCGGAACCGAGGATGCGATCGGCGCCGGGATCGTCTGCGAACGCGATGCACCGGTCGGCACGGGCGTAGGGGCCGAGGTGTCGGCGGATGATACCGGCGACCCGGTCACGCTCGTTGTCGTCCGGTGCTTCTGCGCCGTGGAAGAAGGCGAGGAGGCCGCGCATGTCCCGCAGAACCACGCCCTGCTCGACTTCATCCTGTCCCAGCGCCTCGTCGATCGCGTCGACCAGCGCATGAAGACTGTCGTCGAACCGCAGGATCGGGGACGGGGTCGTCATTGGCTTTCCATATCGTCGACCAGCCTTTGCGCCTGTTCGCGCCATCGATCAATGTTTCGTAGATCGATGTCCCTGGTAGGAGCGTAACGTATGTCGATCGACCAGTGATTGAACAGGGAGTCATCATCAGTATACGCGAGAAGAGACGTCGATCCACGTCCCTCAATTGCATCCCGTAACTGGCTTCTGAGGTGCGGGAAATGTTCCTTAAGGCAACCCGACGTTGGATTAACCCTAACAAGCATCACCTTTAACGACATTTCCGCAGCCAGACCGTAAAGATACGCAGCCGTTGCTCGATGCCCGGGCTGCTTGCCTGGGCGGGTCTCATCAAATAGCGATTTCGCGGCAGCTAATTTCCGCCGTGCCGACCCTTGATAATCGGTGCTGTAAGGAATACCGACTCCATAAACGTCGCCTCGGCAGACGGCTCCTAGTCGCCTCCCTCACATCCCGTCGAAACTGACGGTGACCTGCGCGACGTTCTCGCCCGGTTCCCTCTGGACCGTGTCGAACGTCGCCACCTCCCCCGGCAGGAGGCGGGTGGGGGTCGCGGTGAACTTCCAGCTCTGGATCGGACGGCGCTGGGCGTCGAGCGAGACCGCGCGGATCTCCGGCACCTCCCGCGTCGTCTGCGAAACGTTCGCCACCTGTCCGGTGACGCGGAGCACGGGGGTCGCCTCCTCGAACCGCTGCTCGGAGCGGATGTTCTGGAGCACGAGGCCCGTGCCCGGCGCCTCGACGTTCAGCCCGGCGACGGCGTAGAGCCGCGCGGACGCCGGCCACGCGTGGACGATCTGCTCCCGGGCCAGGACGGCGCCCACCACCATCACGCTCAGCACGCCGGCGAAGGTTCCCGCCGCCACGAGCGGCGCGTTCGACCGTCGCCTGCGGACGGGGACCGGCAGGCCCGAGCCGGGGGGAATCGGACGGATGCGATCCGGCGGCGGATCGAGGGCCACGTCAGGCTGCGAGAACTGCGCCATCTGCGACGACGGGACCGCCTGGTACCACATGTGGCCGCAGTTGCCGCAGCGGACACGACGACCGTCGGGTCCGAGCTTCTTCGCATCGACCACGAACTTCGTCGAACAGGCCGGACAACTGATGATCATCGGAGTCCAATCGGCATGGCCAAGGCATCGATAGTTTATAGGAAAAGCACCCGACTCAAGCAAGGCAATGCGTTTCCCCGCACGCAGATCGGCAACCCCGGGTTGCCGGTCGCGCGCCCGGTCCGCATCATTGGCTGCCGCCCGGCGTACCCCCGCCGGGCGATCCCCAGGCCCGGTGGCGGACCACCGCGCGCACGACCGCCGCCGCGTTCGCCGCCGCGACCGGAAGGAAGGCCCGGAAGTCGACGTGGCTGGAAGAGCCCGCGAGGTCCGACAGGCAGCGGACCACCACCCAGGGGACGCCGAACCGCTCGGCGACCTGGGCGACGGCCCCGCCCTCCATCTCGACCGCCTGCGCCGCGAAGGCGGCATGGAGCCGCGCCCGCGCGCCCTCGTCGTTGACGAAGCTGTCGCCGGTCAGGATCCGCCCGAGCGAGACCGTCGGACGGCGCGGCGCGTCCCCGGCGATCGACGCCGGCAGCGGGGGCAGGCGCAGGTCGCGGACGATGTCCGCCAGCGCCGCCGCCGCCGCCGGGGAGACGTGATAGCCGTGGCTGCGGTCCCGGTCGGGAAAGGGAATCGTCCCCGGCTGGTAGGTCACGAGCCCGCCGTCGACGAGGGCCCCGTAGTCGTGCTGGACGACCGTGGTGCCGATCACCACGTCGCCGACGTGGTGCGCGGGGTCGAGCCCGCCGGCCACCCCGCCGAACAGCAGGGCGCGACACCCGAACCGCTCGCACAGGAGCGTCGCCGTCACGGCGGCGTTCACCTTGCCGATGCCCGTCTCCACGATGACGGCGGGCATCCCGTCGAGGGTCGTCGTCTCGAACGCGAGGCCGCCGACGCGGACGATCCGGCCCGGCACGTCGCGCAGGTGCTCCGCCTCCTCGGGAATGGCGGCGATCAGCCCGACGGGCGGCTCAGTCGTCATAGGCGAGGAGCGTCTCGGCCGGCACGCCGAGGCGGTCGCGCCCGGCGAGGAAGGTCAGCTCGATGATGAACCCGGCCGCGGTGACGTCCGCCCCCACCCGGCGCAGCAGGGAGATCGCGGCGCTCGCGGTTCCGCCCGTCGCCAGCAGGTCGTCGAGCAGGACGACGCGCTGGCCGGGACGGACCGCGTCCGCCTGGATCTCGATCGTGTCCGATCCGTACTCGAGGTCGTAGTGGTGGGTGATGACGTCGCCCGGGAGCTTGCCCTTCTTGCGGACCATCGCGAAGCCGATGCCGAGTTCGAGCGCGAGCGGTGCGGCGACGAGGAAGCCGCGGGACTCGATCCCGATCAGCACCTCCGGCCTGTGGACCGCGACCTTCTCCGCCAGCCGGCGCACGGTCTCGCGCCAGGCGCCGGCGTCCGCCAGTAGCGTGGAGATGTCGTAGAACAGGATTCCCGGTTTCGGGAAGTCGGGGACGTGCCGTATGTATGATTTGAGGTTCATGGATTCCCGGGGTGCGCGCCGCCGTCGTTTCGCCGGCGCAGCATAGCAAGGGGAACCGGGGACGCACAGGCCGCAGGACGGCCGAACCGGGGGTTGCGGAGATGGCGGGCGGACGCGACGGCCGGCGCGGAGCGGCGGGACTGGCGATCACCATCGGCGTCGTGTTGGCGCTGGCGGGCTGCGCCGGGCCCGGGGCGTCGGGGCGGGATGGTGGCGCGGCTGTGGCCGGCCCCGCTCGCTCGGACGACGACCGCTTCTCCCGTCCGGCCGGCGACGAGGCCCGCGAGGCCGCGCTGCGTGCGCGCCTCGCGGGGCGGGGCGGGGATGCGCTGCTGTCGGCGGCGCTGGCGGTCGACCGCTGGCCCGTCGAACCGCGCAACTGGGAGGAGCTGTCGGCGGCCTACGGTGCCGCGGGGCGGGCCGAGGGCGCCGACTACGCCCGCTTCTTCGCCCGCCGCCTGCCGGCCCTGAACGCGCTGCATCCCCGCGCCGCCGCTTCGGGGATGCGGGGCCTCGAGGCCCCCTCCGCGGTCACCGATCCCGAGCTGCGCCGGGCCTATGCCGACGCCGGGCGGTTGCTCGTCCGCTTCTACGACGGGCGCTACGAGATCGCGCGCGCCGAACGCGCCGCGGCGGAGGCCGAGGGGATGCCGGCGTGGGAGCCCTATCTCGCCTATCCCGCGGCCATCGCGGGCGGGGCGGCCATCCTGTCCACCTTCGCCCGCTTCGCCCGCGGCAGCGGCGCCGCCAACACGACGAACTGACGCCGGGGGTGCGTCAGCGGCGGTTGCGCTCGGACTTGAAGATGTCCGACAGGGTCACGCCCATGCGGTCCTCGATCACCGTCACCTCGCCGCGCCCGATGAAGTAGCCGGCCACGTAGACGTCGGCGGCGGACCGGATCGACCGGTCGAGTTCGACGACCGCGCCGCGGCCGAGCTTCAGGATGTCGCGCACGCGCAACGTCGCGGTGCCGAGGACGACGCAGAGTTCCACCTCCGTCTCCTCGATCGCCTTCCGATCGCCGCCGGTGGCCGACGAGGCCGCCTGAGCGATGGGCGAGCCGGACCCGAAGCTGTCGAAATCGTCGCCCGTCGGTGCCATCGCCTGCCACTTTCACATCCGCCACGTCGCCCGCACATTAGCAGGGCTCCGCCCGGGAATACAGGCGGAAGCTGTACCCCCGCGGCGACAAGGGCGTGACGGCGGCGCCACATCCCCTTGTCCGCGCGCCCCGGGAGCGATAAGCCTCCGGCATCCTCGGAGACGGAGATCCCCCGACATGGCCCGCATCGGACGCGTGCTGCTGACCAACGACGACGGCTACGACGCCCCCGGGATGGAGGTGCTGCGGGCGGTCGCGGCTGAGGTCGCCGAGGAGGTCTGGGTGGTCGCGCCGCGCGACGACCAGTCGGGCACCTCGCACAGCGTCTCGCTCCACCATCCCGTCCGCCTGCACCGGCACGGCGCGCGCGACTTCGCGGTCGAGGGCACGCCGACCGACTGCGTG
>JBIJED010000468.1:0-3344 GCA_044343785.1 Azospirillales bacterium
TGAACAAGGACTGGGACCATGCGGCGCGCCGCGTGATGTCGCCGCCGTTCCGGCCGAAGTCGCATCAGGATTCGCTCTGGAACGGCCTGATCTCGGGCTCGCTCCAGGTGGTGGCGACCGACCACTGTTCCTTCACCACCCAGCAGAAGCGCCTCGGCCTGAACGATTTCCGCCTGATCCCGAACGGGACCGGCGGGGTCGAGGACCGGATGGCGGTTCTGTGGACCAAGGGCGTGAACACCGGGCGGCTGACCCCGTCGGAGTTCGTGGCCGTCACCTCGTCCAACATCGCGAGGATCCTGAACTGCTATCCGAGGAAGGGCGTGATCGCGCCGGGGGCGGACGCCGACATCGTGATCTGGGATCCGGCGGCGACCCGGACGATCAGTGCTGCGACCCAGGTCTCGCGCATCGACTACAACGTCTTCGAGGGAACCGCGCTCAAGGGCCTGCCGGCGAAGGTGTTCCTGCGCGGGCGCCTCGCCGCGGCCGATGGCGAGCCGATCGCCGACCGGGGCTGGGGCCGGTTCGTCAGGCGCCCGCCGCTGCCGCCCTTCGCCAAGGCGCTGGCGACGTGGAAGGAGCTGATGGCGCCCAAGGCCGTCGCGCGCGAGGCGGTGACGCCGTAGGGGAACGGGGACCATGCAGAACCTGAGCATCGACCCGCAGCGCCTGTGGGACACGCTGATGGAGACGGCCGAGGTCGGCGGGACGCCCAAGGGCGGCATCTGCCGGCTGACGCTGACCGACCTCGACCGCCAGATCCGCGACTGGTTCGTGGCGACGGTCGAGGGCCTCGGCTGCACCGTCACCGTCGACGAGGTCGGCAACATGTTCGCGCTGCGGCCGGGCAAGCGCGCGGACCTTCCCCCCATCGCGATCGGCAGCCACCTCGACACCCAGCCCACGGGCGGCAAGTTCGACGGCATCCTCGGCGTGCTCGGCGGGCTCGAAGTGCTGCGCACGATGAAGGACATGGGCTACGAGACGAACGCGCCGCTCCTGCTGGTCAACTGGACCAACGAGGAGGGCTCGCGCTTCGCGCCGGCCATGCTGGGCTCGGGCGTCCATGCCGGCGTGTTCGACCGGGCCTGGGCCGACGCGCGCGAGGACCGGCTGGGGGTCACCTTCGGCGACGCGCTCGACGGGATCGGCTATCGCGGGACGGCGAAGGCGGGGTCCGTGACGTTCGGCGCGATGTTCGAGCTGCACATCGAGCAGGGCCCGATCCTCGAGGCCGAGGCGAAGACCATCGGCGTCGTCACCGGTGTCCAGGGCATGCGCTGGTACGAGGCGACGGTGACCGGCCGCGACGCCCACACGGGCTCCACGCCCATGACCCTGCGCCGGAACGCGCTGGTCGGCGCCGCGCGCCTCGTCGAGGCGGTCGACCGCATCGCGCACGACCACGCGCCGTCGGCGGTGGGCACGGTCGGACTGATGGAGGTGAAGCCCAACAGCCGCAACGTCATCCCGGGCGAGGTCTTCCTGACGGTCGACTTCCGCCACCCGGACGACGCGGTGCTGGACCGGATGGAGGCGGCGCTCGCCGAGGCGATGGGGACGATCCCCGCGGCGCTGGGGCTGGGGGTCGAGTGGAGGAAGGTGTGGGACAGCCCCGCGGTGCGCTTCGACCCGGACTGCATCGCCGCGGTCCGGTCGGGGGCCGCGAAGGCGGGCTTCCCGATGCGCGACATGGTGTCGGGGGCGGGGCACGACGCGGCCTACGTCGCCCGCGTCGCGCCCACCACCATGATCTTCGTGCCCTGTGCCGGCGGCCTCAGCCATAACGAGGCGGAGAGCACGAGCTTCGACGAATGCGCGGCCGGCGCCCAGGTGCTGCTCAACGCGATCCTGGACTACGACGCGCGCTTCGCCGGCTGAAGGGCGGGGGCGCGCGGTCGGCCCGACCGGCGTCCCCTTACGATCAGCCGGCCAGGCCGCGAACGGCCGCGGACGCGCGGATCGGCTGGCCAGAGGCGTAGGCCTCGTGGTTGTCCTCGATCTCGCCCGACCGGTAGGCGTAGTTGACCATCAGGCCCCAGGACTGGCGCAGGCCGTTCGGCGTCGGGTCGCCCGCCCAGTTGATGCGCTCCACCCTGGCGCCGTTGGACAGGTGGAAGTGCGCGACGGGGTCGAGCGCGCGCCCGTCGGATCGTCGGTTCTCCACCAGATAGCGCGCGCACAGCCGCGTCAGCGGCGCGCGGAGCACGGCGACCTTGCGCGGATCGACCGTGGCGTCGCCCTCCGCCAGAAGCGCCTTGAGGTCGCCCTTGCCGCCCCGGCCGCCGGTCAGGCCGGCGATCGCCTTGCGCTCCTGCGCGGTCAGCAGCCCGGGCGCCCCTTCCGCCAGCCGCCCGTCGAGCCAGCGGCGGAATCCGGGGATGGGCGAAAGGGTGGCGAAGGTCTTCAGGCGGGGGAACTCCGCCTTCAGCTCGTCCACCACGCGCTTGATCAGGAAGCCGCCGAAGCTGATCCCGGCGAGGCCCTTCTGCGCGTTCGAGATCGAATAGAAGATCGCCGTGTCCGCCGCCATCGGGTCGTGGGCGGGTGCCGTCTCGTCCAGCAGCACGGCGACCGAGTCCGCGAGCCCGGCGACCAGCGCCACCTCGACGAAGATCAGCGGCTCGTCCGGCATCCGCGGGTGGAAGAAGGCGAAGAGCCGGCGGTCGCTGTCCAGCCGGTTCTTCAGGTCGTCCCAGCTCTTGACCGCATGGACCGCCTCGTACCGCGCCAGCTTCTCCAAGAGCGAGGCCGGGCTGTCCCAGGTGATCCGGCGAAGCTCCAGGAACCCGACGTCGAACCAGCCGGTCAGCAGCGCCTTCAGATCGCGCTCGACCGGCGCGAGGCCCGGCGCCGTCCGCATCTGGTCCAGCACCTCCGCCCGCAGGTCCACGAGGAACTTCGTGCCCTGCGGCAGCGCGTTGAACTGGACGAGGAGGCGTTGGCGCGGGGCGGCCAGGGCCGTGCGCAGCGCGGACGCCGCATCCTGCCAGTCGCCCGGTGCCGCCTCGTCCGCCGCCAGCAGGGTCCGCGCCGCCGCCGTCACCGCGGTCCTGTCGACGTCGAAGTCGGAGGCGAGGACGTCGAGGAAGGACCGGCGCCCGGCGGTCGAGAGACCGAGATAGAGGCTCCCCAGCTCGATCGCCCGCGCCCGGGCGCTCGCCTCGCCGCCGCGCGCGGTGAGGCAGTCGCGCATCTGCCGGCGCAGGCGCACGATGTCGGCCGGCGCGAGGTCGGTCTTCGGGGCCGGCGCGGCGAGGCCGACGGCACGGGCCAGGGGGAGGTCCCGCCAGCGGTCCACCAGCGACTGGAGGAAGCCGTATCCGCGCGACGGGGCCGTC
>JBIJED010000557.1:0-2723 GCA_044343785.1 Azospirillales bacterium
TCGCCGGGTCCTGGGTGCGTGCCGTCATCGTCCGGCTCCGGTCCGGGGTGTCGGGGCGGGGGGGATGGTAGCGCAGGGCGGGCTCGCCCTGGCAACCGTCGTCGCACCGATGTCGCAAGCACACGTGCTGATTGACTCCCGCACCAACGGCGGCCGTATATCGGGGCCAACTCTCCACCCTGGGCCGACCGTGTCGCCGTCCACCCGCATAGCGTTCGTCGACGGCCGTCTCGTCCCGGAGTCCGAGGTGACGGTCCCGTTCCGGCAGACCGGTGCGGGAATCGGGGGAACCACGCTCGTCCGCACCCGGACGTTCCGAGGCCGCCCGTTCCGGATCGAGGCCCACGTCGACGCGCTGTTCGCCGCCCTCGACCGGCAGGGCGTCGATCCCGGCCTCGGCCCGCACGAGGTTCTATCCGCCTGCGGGGACGTGCTGGCGCGCAATGCGGACGCGCTCGCCGACCATGGCGATCTCTGGCTCACGATCCGCGTCCTGCGCGCCAGCGAACCGGTCCCCGGCGAGCCCGCTCCGCCGCCGGTGACGATCGTCGACTGCGCGCCGCTTCCCCTCGGCTACTGGTCCGACCTCTATCGTGAGGGGGCGCGGCTCGTCGTGCCCGCGGCGCGTCGGCCCTCGCTCGCGTCCGGGGCGGAAGCCGCGTCGCTCGCGGCCGACACGGCGCTCGCGCTGGCCGATGCGGAGGTCCGCGCGCGTGATCCCGGCGCGTGGTCCGTCCTGCTCGACGAGGCCGGTCATCTCGGCGAGGGGATGGGCGCCCACCTCTTCGTCGTGCGCGCCGGCGAAATCATGACGCCCCGCCTCCCGGCCGGCCGGTCCGCCATCTGGCGCGACGCGGCGGTCGAGATCGCGCGTGCGGATCATTACCCCATCCTCGAGGCCGACATCCGTCTGTCCCAGCTGCTCTCGGCGGACGAGGTCTTCCTCGCCGTCGCCGGCGCCAGCATCGTCCGCTGCGTGGAGGTGAACGACCGGCCCGTCGGCCGCGGCCACGGCCCCGTGACGCGCCGCCTCGTCGACGCCTACCGCCTCGCCGTGGACTGTGATTTCGTCGCCCAGGCGACGGAGGCCGCGGACCGGGCCGGTGAACCTCAGCCGGCGGTGCCGTCGAGGGTGAGGAGCGGCCGGTAGAGATCCGGACGACGATCCCGGAACAGCCCCCACGACGCCCGCTGCGCCGCCATCCGGTCGAGATCGACGGTGGCCGTGATGACACCTTCCGCGTCGCGCGGAAGCGCCTCGAGGATCTCCCCCGTCGGCCCGGCGATGAAGGAGGAGCCGTAGAAGGTGATGCCGCAGGTCGCCTCCTCTTCCCGTCCCGTGCGGTTGGAGGCGACGAGCGGCAGCATGTTGGCCCCGGCGTGGCCCTGCATGACGCGGGTCCAGTGGTCCTTGCTGTCGATCGTCGCGTCCTGCGGCTCGCTTCCGATGGCGGTCGGGTAGAGGAGCACCTCCGCCCCCATGAGGGCGAGCGCCCGCGCCGTCTCCGGGAACCACTGGTCCCAGCAGATCGCGGCGCCCATGACGCCGTGGCGCGTGCGGAACACGCGGAACCCGGTGTCACCGGGGCTGAAGTAGAACTTCTCCTGATAGCCGGGCCCGTCGGGGATGTGCGACTTCCGGTAGACGCCGAGCAGGCTGCCGTCCGCGTCGATCATCGCGAGCGAGTTGAAGAAGGCGTTGTTCGCCCGCTCGAAGAAGCTGACCGGCAGCACGACGCCGAGTTCGGCCGCGAGCGCGGACATGCGGGCCAGAACCGGATGGTCGGCGACGGGGGCGGCGAGGGCGAACAACGCCTGCCGTTGCTCCTTGCAGAAGTAGGGGGTCTCGAAAAGCTCCTGCGGAAGGACGACCCGCGCTCCCCGCGCGGCCGCCTCGCGCACGAGGTCCGCGACGCGGTCGACGTTCCGGGCGCGGTCCCAGGTGCAGGCCATCTGGGTCGCGGCGAGGGTCAGCGTGCGCATCGGAGACCTCCGGACGCGAAGGGACGGTGGCGCCCGGCCATGGCCGGGCGCGCGGCGGGATATGGGGGGGAGGGGGCTGCACTGCCAGTCCGCGATCGGCCCTGCATGCGAAGCGTGCAGCGTGGAAAATGCATACGAAAAAGATTGTCGACTTCTAATTCTTCAGCTATTGCATGAACAGGTTGCGTCGGTTGCAACCGGAAAGAGAGTTCCGGATGCAGCGGCGCCAAGCGGACCTGAGCGGAGTGACGGTGATGAGTGTGCAGACGACGGAACTGGAGCGCAGCACGGCCGCGGTCGCCGACGAAACGGTCGAACCGCTTCTCGGCCATCTGATCCGCGAGGCGAACCGTGCCTACATGCGCGCCCTCCAGCTCCGGATCACCAACCATGGCGTGAGCATGGGGCAGTGGTTCTTCCTGTGCGCGCTGTGGGAGGAGGACGGGCTGACCCAGAGGGAACTGAGCCAGCGGGTCGGGATGATGGAGCCGACGACCGTCACCGCCCTCAACGGCATGGAGCGCCGCGGGTTCGTCGAGCGGGTGCGCAACACCCACGATCGCCGCAAGGTGAACATCTACCTCACGCCGAAGGGGCGGGCGCTCCGCAACGTGCTCGAACCCTACGCGATCGAACTGCACAACGGCGCCCTCGCGGGGATCACCAAGCCGGACGTGGCGACGTCGCTCGCCGCGCTGCGCCGCATCATCGCGAATCTCAACCGGCCCTGAGCCGACATC
>JBIJED010000093.1:0-8497 GCA_044343785.1 Azospirillales bacterium
CTTCCCGCGGCAGGCGGCGCGCTTGGTCACGAAGTTGTAGATGCCGCCCCGGCCCTCGGCGTCGCCGGGGTACCAGTTCTGCACGGTCGAATACTTGATCGACGCGTCGTCGAGCACGACCAGTTCGACCACCGCGGCGTGCAGCTGGTTCTCGTCGCGCTTGGGTGCGGTGCAGCCCTCGAGGTAGCTGACCTGCGAACCCGCGTCCGCGATGATCAGCGTCCGCTCGAACTGGCCGGTGTTGGCCGCATTGATCCGGAAATAGGTCGACAGCTCCATCGGGCACTTCACGCCCTTGGGGATGTAGACGAACGACCCGTCGGTGAAGACGGCCGAGTTCAGCGTCGCGAAGTAGTTGTCCGAGTAGGGCACCACCGAGCCCATGTACTCCCGCACCATCTCGGGATGGTCCTGCACGGCCTCGGAAATGGAGCAGAAGATGACGCCGATCTCATTCAGCTTCTTGCGGAACGTGGTCGCGACCGACACGCTGTCGAACACCGCGTCGACCGCGATGTTCGAACTCTCCACGCCCGCCAGGATCTCCTGCTCGCGCAGCGGGATTCCCAGCTTCGCGTAGGTCTTCAGGAGCTCGGGGTCGACCTCGTCCAGCGACTTCGGCTTCTGCGCCGACTTCGGCGCCGCGTAATAGTAGGCGTCCTGATAGTCGATCGGCGGATAGGAGAGGCGCGCCCAATGGTGCGGCTCCTCCATCGTCAGCCAGTGGCGGAACGCCTTCAGCCGCCATTCCAGCATCCATTCCGGCTCGTTCTTCTTGGCCGAGATGAAGCGGACGGTGTCCTCGTTCAGGCCCTTGGGCGCCGTCTCCATGTCGATGTCGGTGACGAAGCCCCACTTGTAGGCGCCTTCCGTCACGTCGCGCACGGTGTCGATCGTCTCGTTGACCGCCGGCATCTCTCGTCCTTCCGTCCCTCGGGGGCCGTGCGTTCAGGCCGTCGCGTGCGCCGACGCCCGCGCGGACGCGGGCGGCACCGGCGCCGACATGTCGGCCAGCGTCACGGATTGCAGCGCCGCCTGGACGGCGCGATTGACCTTGTCCCAGTTCCCGCGCATCGGGCAAAGCTCCTCGACGCCGCAGGCCCCGTCGTGCCCGCCGACGCAGTCGGTGAGCGCGATCGGGCCGTCGACGGCGGCGATGATCTCGGCGACCGAGATGGCCCCCGCCCCGCGGGCGAGGCGATAGCCGCCGGCCGCACCGCGGACCGACGCCATCAGCCCGTCGCGGGCGAGCAGCTTCAGGAGCTTCTGCACCGTGGGCGCGGGGAGGCCCGTGCGCGCCGTCAGCTCGGCTGCCGTCGTGATGGCCTCGGGCCGTCGCGCCATCTCGCCCATGAGGACGACGGCGTAGTCGGTGAGCTTGCTCAGACGCAGCATGTGCAATCCGGACCTGTGCGGTCCTGATTAACTGGGCGCCCCGGCGCGTCGAGTCAAGGGAATTGGCGGCGGGGCGCCCCGTTTCCGCCGCGGGCGGCGGCCGGGGCGCCCCGCGGGCCGGTCAGCGGCCCTCGTCGGGCCCGCCCTCGTGGTGGCCGATCTCGCCTCGCACGGCCTCCACGCCGCCGTGGATCGCCGCCTGCGCGACCGCGCTGCCGCGCTCGACGAGATCGGACCCGAGGTCCGATCCCCGGGCCCGGATCTCGTCGCCCCAGTCCCCGACCCATTCGTTCTCCATCTCGGTCGAGGGGATCGCCGCGCCGATCGCGGCCCCGAGCGCGAGGCCCATGAGGCCCGCCGCGAGGGGGTAGTCGTCGACGAGATGCCACAGCCCGCTGGCCGACCGGCCGGCGCCGCGGCGGATCCGCCCGAGGGTCGAGGATCCTGTCGGCCCGTGGACCGCCTCTTCGTTCCCCGGCGCCCCGTGGCCCGGCGCCCCGTGGCCCGGCGCCCCGTGGCCCGGCGCCCCCTGTCCCGGCGCCCCGTCGCCCGGCCCCCCGTGCCCGGACCGGCCATGCGCGCCGTGCTCGCCGGTCACGCGGTCGCGCATCGATTGCAGGGTGCCGGTGGCCCGGTCGCTCACGTCGTGGGCGGTCTCGCTCACCATGTCCATCGCGTGCTGGACGCGCGAACGCGCGCCGCGGGTGTTGCGGTCGGCCCAGTCGCGGACCTGCCCGCCGTAGCCGCCGCCCGTGCCGCTCAGGACGAGCCAGCCGATCCCGACCCCGATCATCGCGAGCGGGATGGGATTGGACTTGAGGGTCTCGGCGAGACCCGTCGAACCGTCGGTCGATCGCATCATGTGGTTGACCTGCCTCTTGAGGGTCTGGGGATCGAGACG
Source organism: Azospirillales bacterium (assembly GCA_044343785.1). Taxonomy (GTDB): domain Bacteria; phylum Pseudomonadota; class Alphaproteobacteria; order Azospirillales; family Azospirillaceae; genus CANGXM01. The sequence continues at coordinate 2,297 of JBIJED010000093.1, forward strand.
GCGACGCAGCGCGTCGATCGTCCCGCCGAGCTGGGCGCGGGTGCGGCGGGCGTCCTCCGCCATGCGGTCGAGGTCCTCGGCGGACATGGCCTCGCTCACCGCCGGACCTGGGCCTTTGCCCAGCTCTGGTCCTCGCGCAGGGTCGCGAGCGTCCGGCGTGGTGCCAGACCGTCGGCCGAGAGCCGCGACCGCGCGATCATCAGAAGGATGCCGCCGACGACCACCGCGACCCCGCCCACGATCAGGGCGGCCTGCCACGGCTCGACCGTCGTCGCGAGGGCGTGGACCGCCGCCAGCATCACGAACAGCAGCCCGGCGAAGGCGACGAGGCCGCCGGCGGCGAGCATCGCGCCGCCCCGCCCGACCCGGCCCGCCTTCTCCGCCATCTCCGCCTTGGCGAGGTCGATCTCCTGGCGCACCAGCGTCGTGCTGTCCCGCACGAGGTCGGCGAGCAACGCGCCGAGCCCGCGCGCATCGCCGCCGCCGGCCTGTCCGCTGGGACCGGACCGGTCGCCGCCGGCATCCGGCGGCGTGTCGAAGGCCGCCGGCCCCGTCATTTCCTCTCGCCCTTCCCGGCAAACCCGCCGGTCTCCGTCGCCGTGGACGATCCCGGGCCCGGTCCGCCGGCCGGCGTTGCGCTCCGGCGCTGTTCGGGGGCGTCGCCCGCGTGCGGGTTGCGACCGGCGCCCGACGATCCCTCCATGGCGGGCGAACCGCTGGTGCGGGCGGGCGTCGCCGGGCCGGTCGCCGCCGACCGCGCCGCGTCGCCCGACGGGCCGGCGGGCCGCGCCGCCGTCCGGCCGATGCCCCCCGTCTCCTTCCGGTTGAGCCACTCGCGGGTCCGCCGCCGGTCGCTCGACGCCTTGGCGACGCGCGCGACGAGGAAGCCGGCGAGGAACGCCCCGCCGACGAAGATCTCGGGGTTGCGGCGGGCGTAGTTCTCGGCCTCCGACAGCACGTCGCCGATGTCGCGCTGCTGCACCCGGCGCGCCCAGGTCTCCACCTGGCCGGCGGCCGTCTCGGCATAGCGCGCGATGAACCCGATCTCGCCGCCCTCCATGCGGCCTGCGGCGGCGTGGAGCGCGTCGGCCACGCCGGTCAGCCCCTCCGCCGCGCGCTGCTGCTGCTGTCCGAGGATCGTGCGGGCCTCGTCCCGGCCCCGGTCGAGGATCCGGTCCGTCGTGTTCCGGACGTCCTCCTTCGCCGTGGCGGCGACGTCCTGGACGTCCTGTGCGGCGCGCCCGCCGCCGGTCTCGTGTGTGGCCATCGATTACCTCCTTGCCAGCGGCCCCCGGTCCTCGGCTTCATCCGTCGGCCGGCGTCTGTCAGAACACCGCCGTCCGGGAGCGGTTCCGCCCGCCCTGCCACTCCGCCGCGAGGTCCCCATGGTCGAACCCGTCGCCATCGCCAGCGAGCCCTCCGGTCCCGGTCCGAACGAGGATACGGCCGGGTCCGCGGGGAACGCCCGGCGCGGGGCGGCCTGGGTGATCGACGGATGCACCGACGTGGCCGGCCGCACCTTCGTTCCGGGCGAGCCGAGCGACGCCGCCTGGTACGCGCGCACGCTGGAGGCCGCCTTCGAGGCGCTGTGGGAGGGGCCGCCGGCGGCGGTCGCGCGGGCCGCGATCGGGCGGGCCGCGGGGGCGTGGTCGGCCGCGGTCGGGGCGGTGGACGTTCCGCGGTACGGCCTGCCCTCGGCGGCGGCCGTGTGGGCCTCCTGGTCGGACGACCGGCTGACGGTCGCGGGCCTCGGCGACTGCACGGCGATCCTCCGTCCGGACGGCGGTCCGGCGCGGTCGCTCGGGCGCCACGGCATCACCGCGTCGGAGGCGGCGCTCAACGCCGCGGTGCGGCGGCTCCAGCAGGCCGGCGTCGAGGATCCGGCCGAGAGGCGGTCCGCCCTGGCCGACAGGCTCCGGACGGCGCGGGCGCGGATGAACGCGCCCGGCGGCTACTGGATCTTCTCGATCGATCCGGCGGCGGCCGACCACCTCGACACGGTCGAGGAGCGGCTGGAGGGCGCCGGCCACGTGCTGCTCGCGTCCGACGGGTTCTGGCGGCTGGTCGACCCCTACGGCGTGCTCACGGCCGACGCGCTGATGGACGCCGTCGTCGCCCGGGGGCCCGCCGCCGTCCTCGCGGACCTCCGCGCCCTCGAGGCCGAGGACGCGGCCTGCGTCCGCTTTCCGCGCCTCAAGGTGCGCGACGACGCGACGGCCGTCCTCCTCAGGTACGGCTGAGGGCGTCGCGGTCCACGGGCCGGCCGCGGGCGAGGAAGAGCCAGAGGATCGCCGCCGCCTCCAGCACGACGAGGCCCGCCAGCGCCACCCGGTGTCCATGCGGGCTGAAGCCGCCGCCCTCGGGCGCCGGGAACGTGCCGACGACGAGACCGATCCCCGACTGCAGGAGGAAGGCGGTCGCGAACATCAGCAGGTTCAGCGAGGTGCTGGCGCGTCCCGCCATCGACGGGGGGAATCCCTGGGAGAGGACGGCGTAGGCGAGGGCGGAGGTGGCCTGCGCCGCGACCGCGACCGCCATCGCGGCGCCGGCGAAGGCCACCGTCGGCACGCCCGCCCGCGCCAGCCGCCCGGCCGCCCAGCCGTTGACGAGATAGCCCGCCACCATGGCGATGGCGAGGTTCTGGAGGAGGAGGGCGGTCTCCGCCCGGTCGAGGCCGTCGACGTCGCGGACGTAGGGGCCAGCCCACAGGCCCGCGTAGGCGAGCAGCCCCGCCTGGACCACGGCGCTGGCCGGCGCCACGCGGCGGAACAGGGGGTCGCGGAAGACCACGCCGACCCCGGCGATCTGCTCGCGCAGCGACCCCGTCGCCCTCGCGCCGCCGGGCCCGTCGGGCACGACCGCGAGGACGACCGCCGACGCCGCGACCGAGAGCACCGCGAGCCCCAGGAACAGGCCGCGCCAGTCCGTGACCGTGAGCAGCGCGGCGACCGGGGTGGTGGCGAAGATGGCGCCGAGGCTGCCGGCGGCGATATAGGCGCCGTTGACGAGGGGAAGCCGGTCCGGCGGGAACCACTCCGCATGGGCCTTGACCGCGGCCATGAGGCAGGCCGACACGCCGAGGCCGATCAGCGCCCGCCCGGCCGCGAGTTCGACGAGGCCACGACCCGTCGCGAAGACGACGCACCCGGCCGCCGCGAACAGCAGCAGCACGCCCGCCACCCGCCGCGGCCCGTAGCGGTCGAGGAGGATCCCCACGGGGATCTGTGCGGCGGCGAAGGTCATCAGGAACGCCGCCGTCAGGAGGCCGAGCGATCCGGCGCCGACGCCGATCGAAGCGGCGAGGTCCTCGGCGATGACCGCGTTCACCGTACGGAACACGTGGGACAGGAAATAGCCCGCCGCGAAGGGCAGGAAGACCGTCGCGACGATCGTCGCCGACCGCCGTTCCAGAGTGGCGTCCATCTCAGGCATTCCTCGCCCCCGGTCCGTCCACGGTCGAGGCCTTCGTCGGGCCGGGACGGTTCTCGCGGATGATGGAGGGTGGCGGGCCGTGCGGCAATGCCAACCCCGCGCATGGCGGGTGTTCCGAAGACCGGGGCGGCATGGAGAGGGGCGCGGATCGCCCGGAACCGCTATGATCCTACGGCTTCGGATCCACTTCATATCGAAAGTCGTAACATCTTTGAACAAATATTCCATGAATACTGGAAGCCGAATTCAATAAGCCGCCGGCGCAAAAGTGGTAGTCAGGCTATGGCTAACGTTCCTTTAATGAATTGAGGTCTTACTGCGTCTAAAGGTTATCGGCGCCTTGTGCATCGGAGGCGAGGAGCAAAGTGAAGACAACTGCGCCTCTACTGATAATGGCGATGGCCGGCGTGGCCGGGTGCTCGTTCGATCGGCCGCCCGCCCCCGCGGCACCGCCGCCGCCCGCGACCGCGGCCGCGCCGGCACCCGCCCGCACGGCGCTGCCGACGGTGCGGCCGACCCGGCGCAGGACGCCGCCGGCGGTCGACGCCGGATCGTCGGGCACGAGCGCACCGCCGGGGGCCGAGGCCGCCGAATCCGGGCCGGCCCCCGTGGCCGACCCGCCCGAGGACGCGCGGCACCAGCTTGCCGCCCTGCCGGCCGCCCTGCCGGCCGCGGCGGATCCCGTCGGGACGACGCCTGCCCCGGCGGTGACGCCGGCCCGGCTGGTGGGGCTCGACCCGACCGAGACGACCCGCCTTCTCGGCCGCCCGGCCGAGACGGTCGAGGCGCCGCCGGCGCTCCGGTGGAGCTGGCGGGCGGGAGGCTGCACGTTGCGCCTCTTCTTCTTCATGGACCTCAAGACCCGCGACTTCCGGGCCCTTTCCTACCAGACGAGCGGATACGATGATGCAAACGACGCTGATCTCCGTTGCCTCGCCGACGTCGTCGCAAAGGCCGACACCGATGCACGGCGCTGAACAGCTCCGCCCCGACCCGGTGCGGATCGCGATCGTCGACGACGACGCGCTGTTCCGCGAATCGCTCGGCGCCAACCTGGCCGACGAGGGCTACCGGATCCTGTCCTTCGCCGACGGCCGGTCCGCGCTCGACCATTTCGCCCGCGGCGGCACGGTCGACGTCGTGCTGCTGGACTGGCGGATGCCGGGCATGGACGGCATCGAGCTGCTGCGCGAACTGCGCGGGCGGGGCTTCGAGGTGCCGGTCATCTTCCTCACCGTGCTGTCCGACGACGTCTACGAGGAGGCGGCGCTGGCCGGCGGGGCGGTCGACTTCGTGGAAAAGTCGCGCAGCCTGCCCATCCTCCTCAAGCGGATCCGCCTGACCACAGACCAGCGCCGGGTCGGCGAGGGGGCGTCGGTCGCCACGCCGGTGGCCGCCAACGCCGAGGTGCCGGCGGCCGTGCAGCGGGTGGGCGAACTCGAGATGCGCCTCGACGTCTCCCGCGCGTTCTGGCGCGGGGTGCGCGTCGAGCTCACGCTGACCGAATTCAACATCGTCAAGGAGATGGCCGTCCGCCCGACCGAGGACGTCTCCTACCGCGACCTCTACGACCTCGTGCACGGCAAGGGATTCGTCGCCGGCTATGGAACCTCGGGCTATCGCGCCAACGTCCGGGCCTTCATCAAGCGGATCCGGCAGAAGTTCCGGGCCATCGACGCCGACTTCGCCCAGATCGAGAACTACGCAGGCTTCGGCTACCGGTGGGGCGAGCCAGCCGTCGCCGACGGCCGGGTGGTCGACGCTGCCGATTGAGACCGCGCTCCGCCGCCTCGGCCGCTCGCTCGCCGGGCGGCTGGTCCTCGTCGCGATCGTCTTCCTCGCGGTGCCGGTCATCCTCTACGCCCAGTTCCGCGAGGCCGACGCCGAGACCCAGCGCCTGCTCCGGCAAGGTGCGCTGGCCGAGGGGCGGGCGGTGGCGCGGGCGCTCACGCCCGTGCTCGCCGCCGCCACCCCGGCCACGCTGCCCCGCCTGCCGGCCGAACTCGCCCCCTTCGCCGACGCGCGGATGGGCCTCAAGCTCCTCCTTCGCCCGGCGGCCTCGGCCGGGGGCGACGGCTTCTTCTACGTCGCCGCCTCGCCGCCGGTGCCGCTGGCGGCGCTGGAGGCCGATCGCGCCCGCCTCGCCGCCCAGGGCGTGCTCGACCGGCTCGACCTGACCTGCGCCGGCGGCGAGGCGCTCGCCCTGCGCACCACGCGGCCGGACGGCGGGGAGGAGATCCTCACGTCGATCACCCCCGTCCGCACCCCCTTCGGCTGCTTCGCGCTCGTCACCGCCCATTCGGCCCCGCGCTTCCTCGGCGGTTCGCTCGGCCGGCCCTACTGGCGGACGCCCGAGGTGCAGGCGGCGCTCGTCATCTACCTCGCCATGGCCGGCATCATGCTGGCCGTCGTCTACGGCGTCCGGCAGAGCCTGCGCCGCTTCGGCGGGCTCGCCCGCGCCATCGCCACCGGTGACCCCGGCGGCGCCGGCTCCTTCGTCGCCCGGAACACGGTTCCCGAGCTGGAGGGCGTGGCGGAGGATTTCGACCGGCTGGTCGGCGCGCTCCACGCCTCGGCCGACGCGCTGCGCCGCGCCGCCGAGGACAACGCCCACGCGCTGAAGACGCCCATCGCCGTCATCCGCCAGGCGACCGAGCCGCTCAAGCGCGTCGTCCCCGCCGACGACGCGCGCGGTCAGCGCGCGCTCGACCTGATCGAGCGGTCGGTCGACCGGCTGGACGGCCTCGTCTCCTCCGCGCGGCGGCTGGA
>JBIJED010000094.1:0-8480 GCA_044343785.1 Azospirillales bacterium
CCCCAACGTCGCCAACCTGCTGGCCTTCGAGGCGACCGCCCGGCACGCCAGCGTCTCGCGCGCGGCCGAGGAGCTGAACCTCACCCAGGGTGCGGTCTCCCGGCAGATCCAGCAGCTGGAGGCGTCGCTCGGCGTCTCGCTGTTCCGCCGCACGCGCCAGCGCATCGTGCTGACCGACGTCGGGCGGATGTACGCGACCAGCGTGCGCACCACGCTGGGGGAACTCGCCGGTGCGACCCATCAGGCGATCGCGCTGTCGGGCACGCACGGCGTGCTCAACCTCGCGGTCCTGCCGACGTTCGGCACGCGCTGGCTGATCCCGCGCATGGCGTCGTTCTTCGCCGCGCACCCGGGCGTGACGGTGAACTTCGGCGTGCGGCTCGTGCCGTTCGACTTCGCGGCCGAGCCCTTCGACGCCGCCATCCACTTCGGCCGCCCGCACTGGCCGGGCGCCGTCTGCACCCATCTGCTGGACGAGGTGATGGTGCCGGTGTGCAGCCCGGCGTGGCGGGCGCGGGAGGGCATCCGCGCGCCCGCCGACCTCGCCCGCGCGACGCTGCTCCAGCAGAGCACGCGCCCGACCGCCTGGGCGGAGTGGTTCGCGAGCGTCGGGGTCGCGGACGGCAACCCCCTGCGCGGCCCGCGGTTCGAGCAGTTCGCGATGGTGGCGCAGGCGGCGGTGGCGGGGATCGGCGCGGGCCCAGGGGAGCGACGGAGAGGCCCTCACCGGCGCGTGTCGCGCATCCAGGCCTCCGCCGCCCCCTCGCCCGGATGCGCGTCGAGCGGGCGCGTCGTCCGGCCGAGGCCGGTGAAGCGGGCGTTCAGCTTGCGGCCGATGTTTCCGGCCGCACCGGTGATCACGACGGCCCTGGTCAACGGATCGCCCTTTCCGAGTCTGCACGAACGACCCGGGGCCGTGGGCCCGCCCGGCGGCGCACGTCAAGGCGCGCGGTGGGTGCCCGCGGGCGGGAACGGTCCGTTAACCCCCCGGCCTCATCCTTCCCCCGAACGGTTCGGGAGGGTCGGATGGACGGGGTTGCGGCGCGGTTGCGCGAAGGGGCGGGGCGATGGGCCCGGCACGCGGTGCCGGCGGACGGGGCACCCGCCTGGCTGGTGATGCTGGCGGTGCTCGACGTCGCGGTGCTGGTCGCCTGGTCGGCCGATCCGGCCCCCGTGGCGACGCTCGCCGCGACCGTCGGCCTGGGGACGCTGGCCTTCGACGCGACGGTCTGGCTGCTCTCGGGCGAGGGCTGACCCCGGGTGGCGGAGTGGGACCGAGGGGCGGGCCGTCGGGCCGGGGACAGCCGGAACGAACGACCGGGCGCCGGCGGGGCGGGTGGCATCCGGCTTGCCGAGGGCGCCCCCGCCGCCCTAAAGACAGGACCGTCCCGACCCTGGCCGAGCCCCCCCCCCGATGACGACCGACGCCCGCACGATCGCCGACCTGACCGCACGCCTGCTGCTGGAGATCGGCGCGGTCCATTTCTACGACGGGCAGAAGCCGTTCGTCTTCACCTCGGGCTGGGCGAGCCCGGTCTACACCGACTGCCGCCGCATCATCGCCTTCCCCCGCGCGCGGCGCGCGATCGTCCGCCACGCGGTCGAGACGCTGGAGCGCGACGCCGGCTTCGAGCGGTTCGACGCGGTGGCGGGCGGGGAGACGGCAGGCATCCCCTTCGCCGCCTGGATCTCGGACGCGCTCGGCCTGCCGATGCAGTACGTGCGCAAGAAGCCCAAGGGCTTCGGCCGCAACGCGCAGATCGAGGGCGTGGTGGAGGACGGGCAGCGCGTGCTGCTGGTCGAGGACCTCGCGACCGACGCCAAGAGCAAGGTGAACTTCGTCGAGGCGCTGCGCACGGCGGGCTGCACGGTGGAGCACGCCTTCGTCGTCTTCCACTACGGCATCTTCCCCGAGAGCCGGGAGACCATGGACCGGCTCGGGGTGACGCTCCACGCGCTCGTCACCTGGCACGACATGCTGCGCGCGGCCAAGGCGGCCGGGCACTTCGACCCGGCGACGCTGACGGCGGTGGAGGCATTCCTCGCCGCCCCGGCGGAGTGGTCGGTCGCGCACGGCGGCGTCGGCCGCGCGGCCGGCTGAGGGCGGGACGGTGACGGTGCGCACCAACGCGCTGGGCCAGCCGATCGGGCCGGACGTCGGGGTCCGCTTCTCCCCCGCCCTCCGGCGCACGGCGCCGGCTTCCGCGCGCGGCTCGACCCGTCGAACTTCGACGCGGACGGGCGGCAGCGGACCCGGCTGAACGACCATTTCCCGCCGGGCGGCGAGGTGGTGCGGGAAGTGTGAGGGTTCTCCTCAGTCCCCGTGACGCCGCAGCGGATCCTCGCCCGTCTCCACCTTCCCGATCGGCCGGCCCGCCAGGTCGCGGACGACGTAGCCGCCGTCCCGCCGGTCGCCGCGGCCGTCCGGGTCGAGGTCGATGATGCCGATGGGCTGGCCCGTCGCGTCGCGCAGGATCTGGCGGCCCGTCCAGCCGGACGGGACCGAGCCGATGGGACGGCCCGAGCCGTCGAGGATGGTCATCGCCTGCCCCTGCGCCCCGCCCACGGGCCGACCGAACACGGGCGGCGGGCCGAGGGTCACGGACGGGCCGTCGCCCCAGTCGATCGGCTGGCGCGGCCGGACCTGGGGGATCTCGGACGGGTTCGGCAGGGGCGGCGCCCCGCCGGGGTTGAGGATGTCGCCACCGCGGGGGTTCAGCAGGTCGCCCCCGCGCGAATTGAGGATGTTCGATCCCTGGGCCGCGAGGGGGCCGGCCGCGAGAAGCCCCGCAGCGAGGATCGCGAGCCGCAGCAACGGGCGGGTCATCCGCCGTCTCCCATGGTTCGGACGGGGGCGCAGACTATCCGTTTCCGCGCCATCCGACCAGACGCCCCTGCGGACCGGTCAGCCGACCCGCCCGTGGCAGTGCTTGAACTTCTTGCCCGAGCCGCAGGGGCAGGCGGCGTTGCGCGGCGTGCGGTGCCACGTGCGCGGATCGTTCGGATCGACGCCGGGCGCCGTCTCCCGCGCGGGCGCGAGGCCGGTCGGCGCGCCCGACGGGCCGACGTCGAACGGGTTGGGCGCCAGGAGGCTGCCCGCGGCGCGGCCCTGCGGCCGGCCGCCGGGGCCCGCCTCGGCGCCGACGAGCGCGGGGTCCTCGCGCGTCTCCCAGGCGCCCTGCGGGTCGTAGCCCATGGGCGGCGGCTCCATCACCCGCACCTCGAGGTGCGAGAGCGCCGAGGTGGTGGTGTCGCGCAGTTGCTGGAGCATGCCCTCGAACAGCTCGAACGCCTCGCGCTTGTACTCGTTGAGCGGGTCGCGCTGCGCATAGGCGCGCAGGTTGATGCCCTGGCGCAGGTGGTCGAGCGCCAGAAGGTGCTCCTTCCACTGCTGGTCGAGGATCTGGAGCAGGACGGACTTCTCGGCCATCCGCATGAATTCGGGCCCGTAGTTCGCCGCCTTCTCCGCCATCTTGCGGTCCGATGCGTCGCGGATGCGGGTCTCGATCTCCTCCTCGGCGATGCCGTCCTCCTTCGCCCAGTCCTTGATCGGCAGGTCGAGGGCGAGGAGGCGCAGCACCTCCTCGTGCAGCTGGTCGAGGTCCCACTGCTCGGAATAGCTCTCGGGCGGGATGGCCGTCCTGGTGATGCGGGCGATCACGTCGTGGCGCATGCCCTCGACCGTGCCCTGCACGTCCTCGGCGTCCATGATCTCGCGGCGCTGCTCGTAGACGACCTTGCGCTGGTCGTTCATCACGTTGTCGTACTTCAGCAGGTTCTTGCGGATCTCGAAGTTGTGCGCCTCGACGCGCTGCTGGGCCTTCTCCAGCGCCTTGGAGATCCAGGTGTGGGTGATCGCCTCGCCCTCCTGCAGCCCCAGCTTCTGCAGCATGCCGTCGAGGCGCTGCGAGCCGAAGATCCGCATCAGGTCGTCTTCCAGCGACAAGAAGAACTTGGACGCGCCCGGGTCGCCCTGCCGGCCCGACCGGCCGCGAAGCTGGTTGTCGATGCGCCGGCTCTCGTGCCGCTCGGTGCCCATCACGTAGAGGCCGCCGGCCTGGCGGACGATCTCGCGGTCGCGCTCGATCTCGGCCTTCACCGCCGTGCGGATCTCGGCCAGTTTCGCCTCGTCCGTCACCCCCTGGGCCGCGTGGGCGAAGCGGACGTCGAAGTTGCCGCCCAGCTGGATGTCGGTGCCGCGGCCGGCCATGTTGGTCGCGATCGTCACCGCCCCCGGCTTGCCGGCCTCGGCGATGATCGCCGCCTCCTGGTCGTGGAAGCGGGCGTTCAGGACCTGATGGGGAACCTTCTTCTTCTTCAGCACGTCGGCCAGCATCTCGGACTTCTCGATCGAGACCGTGCCGACCAGGATCGGTTGCCGACGCGCCTGACAGTCCTCGATCAGGGCGATGATGGCGTCGTACTTCTCCTTGGCGGTCCGGTAGACCTCGTCGTCCGCGTCCTTGCGCTGGACCTGCACGTTGGTCGGGATCTCGACGACCTCGAGGTTGTAGATCTCGGCGAACTCCCCGGCCTCGGTCATGGCCGTGCCGGTCATGCCGGCCAGCTTCGGGTACAGGCGGAAGTAGTTCTGGAAGGTGATGGAGGCCAGCGTCTGGTTCTCGCGCTGGATGGTCACCTTCTCCTTGGCCTCCAGCGCCTGATGCAGGCCGTCGGAATAGCGCCGGCCCTCCATCATGCGGCCGGTGAACTCGTCGATGATGACGACCTTGTCGTCCTTGACGATGTAGTCGGTGTCCTTGCGGAACAGCTTGTGCGCCCGGAGCGCCTGATTGGCGTGGTGGACCAGCGAGATGTTGGCGGTGTCGTAGAGGCCGCCGGCCTTCAGCAGGCCCGCCTCGGTCAGCCACCCCTCCATCTTCTCCTGGCCTTCCTCGGTCAGGGCGACGGTGCGGTGCTTCTCGTCCTTCTCGAAATCGCCGTCCGAGAGGTTCGGCATCAGCGTGTCGACGGCGAGGTAGAGTTCGGACGAGTCGTGCGACGGGCCGGAGATGATGAGCGGCGTGCGCGCCTCGTCGATGAGGATGGAGTCGACCTCGTCCACGATGGCGTAGTTGAAGGGCCGCTGGACCAGCTCCTCGCGACGGAACTTCATGTTGTCGCGCAGATAGTCGAAGCCGAACTCGTTGTTCGTACCGTAGGTGATGTCGCAGGCATAGGCCGCGCGCCGCTCCTCGTCGGTCAGCCCGTGGACGATGCAGCCGACCGAGAGCCCGAGGAAGCGGTAGATCTGCCCCATCCACGCGCTGTCGCGGCGGGCGAGGTAGTCGTTCACCGTGACGACGTGCACGCCCTTGCCCGAGAGCGCGTTAAGATAGACGGGGGCCGTGCCGACGAGGGTCTTGCCCTCGCCCGTCTTCATCTCGGCGATCTTGCCCTCGTTCAGCACCATGCCACCGATCAGCTGCACGTCGTAGTGCCGCTGGCCCAGCACGCGCCTCGCCGCCTCGCGCACGGTGGCGAAGGCGTCGGGCAGCAGGTCGTCGAGGTCCCCGCCCTTGGCGATCCGCTCGCGGAACTGGTCGGTGCGCGCCTTCAGGGCGGCGTCGTCGAGGGCGGCGACCCGGCTCTCCAGCGCGTTGATCCGCTCCACGTCCTTGCGCAGGCGCTTGACGGTGCGATCGTTCGCGCTGCCGAAGATCTTCCGCGCCAGGGAACCGAACATGTCGACCTCGATGGGTGCTCAGGGGTGGCGGAAGAACCCGCGCCCGCGTGGCTCACATAAGACCCGGCAAAGGGGGAGTCAACGCGAGCGCGGGGACGGGGTCCCGGCGCGACGATCACGGCCGGCACGTCGCACGCTGCTGACGGCCGACGCGCGAGCGTCCATATTGTGACGGGTCGTGCGGGGAGCCGGGGTGCCGAAGGTCGAGACGAACACCCGCCGGATCGTCGCGCGGCTGGAGGCCGACGGGTGGCGGACGATCGGCGGCGGCGGGCACGACCGATGGGTCCACCCCGACCGGCCCGCGGAGATGATCGTCGTGCCCCGCCATCGTGAGCTGACGCCGGGCGTTGCCCGGTCGATCGCGAAGGCCGCCGGCTGGATCTGAGGAGACACGTCAGATGACCGACTTCGTCGCGATCCTTGAGCATGGCCCCGCCGGCTGGGGCGTTCGTTTCCCGGATGTTCCGGGCTGCGTCGGCGCCGGCGACACGCCCGAGGCGGCCATCGCCGGGGCAACGGAGGCGTTGCGGGACGTGGTGGCGCATCGGCACGCCGCCGGAGCGCCCGTGCCTCATCCCAGCAGCCTGAGAGCCGTGCTCGAAAGCGGCGAGGTGGAGACCGGCGAGACGACGCTGCTCATCCCCCTTCCGGACGACGCTGCCGGCACGGTGCGGACGGACCTGACACTCGACGCGAGGCTCCTCGCGGCGATCGACGCCGAGGCGGCGCGCTGCGGACTGACGCGTTCGGCCTTCCTCGCGAGCGCCGCCCGGGAGAAGATCGAGGCACGGCACTGACGCGCCGACGCGGCTCACCCTTCTTCGACGAGATCCCCCCATGCCCCACGACGGCCACCACGCCCACCCGGCGGGCACCGAGCTCTCCGAGATGGACGCCCGCGTCCGGGCGCTTGAGAGCCTTCTCGTCGAGAAGGGCTACGTCGATCCGGCCGCGATCGAGGCGATCGTCCAGACCTACGAGACGAAGGTGGGGCCGCGCAACGGCGCGCAGGTCGTGGCGCGGGCCTGGGCCGATCCCGCGTACCGCGCGCGCCTCCTCGCCGACGCCACGGCCGCCGCGGCCGAACTCGGCCATTCCGGCCGGCAGGGCGAGCATCTGGTGGCGGTGGAGAACGGGCCGGGCGTCCACAACCTCGTCGTCTGCACCCTGTGCTCCTGCTATCCGTGGAGCGTGCTCGGCCTGCCGCCCGCCTGGTACAAGTCGGCGCCCTACCGCGCGAAGGCGGTGATCGACCCGCGCGGCGTGCTGGCCGATTTCGGCGTGGCACTTCCGGCGGGCGTGGAGATCCGGGTCTGGGACTCGACGGCCGAGATCCGCTACCTCGTCGTCCCCGAACGCCCGGCGGGCACCGAGGGGTGGGACGAGGAACGCCTCGCCGGCCTCGTCACCCGCGACAGCATGATCGGCACCGGCCTCGCCCTTCCGCCCGCGGAGGCCGGGCGATGAACGGCGGGCAGGACCTGGGCGGCGCGCACGGCCACGGCCCGGTCGTGGTGGAGGCGGACGAGCCGCTGTTCCACGAACCGTGGGAGCGCCGGGCGCTGGGCCTGACGATCGCCGCCGGCGGCACCGGGGCGTGGACCATCGACCGGTCACGCCACGCGCGGGAGGACCGGCCGCCGGCCGAGTACCTGACGACGCCCTACTACGGCCTGTGGATCAAGGGGGTGGAGCGGCTGGTCCTGGAGACCGGGCTCTGCACCGCCGAGGAGGTGGCGGCCGGCCGCGCCCTCGCCCCGCCCGCCCCCGTCCGGCGCGTCCTCACGGCCGAGCGGGTTCCGGCGGCGCTCGCGGCGGGCGGCCCGACCGCGCGTCCCGTCGACGACCCGCCCCGCTTCGCCGTCGGCGCCCGGGTGCGCACCCGGGCGATGGCGCCCGCCACCCACACCCGCCTGCCCCGCTACGCCCGCGGGCGGATCGGCACCATCCTGCTGCACCACGGCGGCCACGTCTTCCCCGACACCAACGCCCACGGGCGGGGCGAATGCCCGGTCCACCTCTACACCGTCCGCTTCGAGGCGGCGGAGCTGTGGGGGCCCGACACGACGGCGGGGGCGGTGATGGTCGACTGCTTCGAGCCCTATCTGGAGGCGGTCCCCCCGGTGTCCGCGCCATGAGCGCCTGCATGGACCTTCCGGGCATCCCGCGCGACGCCGACGGCCCCGTCTTCGCGGAGCCGTGGCAGGCGCAGGCCTTCGCCATGGCCGTCCTGCTGCACGCGCGCGGCGTCTTCACCTGGCCCGAATGGGCCGAGCGGCTGTCGGCCGCGAACCGCGCCGCGCAGGCGGCGGGCGATCCGGACGATGGCTCCACCTATTGGCGGCACTGGCTGGCCTGTCTCGAAGGCCTCGCGGTCGACCGGGGCGCCGCGACGGTCGACGACCTCGCCGGGCGCCGCATCGCGTGGGAGGCGGCCGCCCGGCGGACGCCCCACGGCCGCCCCGTCGTCCTCTGAGGAAGGCACCCCGCCCATGTCCGTCCGCCCCGTCCGCGCCGCGTCCCGCGCCGTCCCCACGCGCGAGGGGGCGGGCGTGCACCTCCACCGCGTGTTCGGGTTCGGCGAGACCGACCTGACCGACCCGTTCCTCCTCCTCGACGATTTCCGAAACGACGACCCGGCGCTCTACGCCCGCGGCTTCCCCTGGCACCCGCACCGCGGGATCGAGACGATCTCCTACGTGCTGGCCGGCACGGTGGCGCACGCCGACAGCCTCGGCAACACGGGCGCCATCGGCGCGGGCGACGTGCAGTGGATGACGGCGGGGTCGGG
>JBIJED010000095.1:0-8419 GCA_044343785.1 Azospirillales bacterium
ACGTTGGGGTAGGAGCCGCCGACGGCCTTCACGAAGGCGGCGGCGCGCCCCTGGATCGCGTAGCCGCCGGCCTTGCCGTGCCATTCGCCGGCGGCGAGATAGCGGTCGATCTCCGCCGCCGAGAGCCGTTTGAAGGTCACGACCGTCTCGACGAGGCGCGCGTGCGCCCGCCCGTCCGGCGCCAGCACGTGCAGCCCGCCGAGGACGCGGTGCCGGCGCCCGGACAGGAGGCCGAGGCAGTCGCGCGCCGCCCGCTCGTCCTCGGCCTTGGGCAGGATGCGCCGGCCGCAGGCGACGACCGTGTCGCAGGCGAGCACCACGGCGCCGGGGTGACGGCCGGCGACCGCCCGCGCCTTGCCGGCGGCGCAGCGGGCGGCGTAGGCACGGGGGAGTTCGCCCTTCAGCGGCGTCTCGTCGACCGCGGCCGGATCGACCGCGGCGGGCTCGATCCCGATCTGGCGCAGCAGATCGAGGCGCCGCGGCGACGCCGACGCGAGGACGAGAGGGGGCGGGGCCGTTCCGACTGAGCCGGTCACTTGAACCGGACGATGATTCGGCCCTTGGTCAGGTCGTAGGGGGTCATCTCGACGTTCACCCTGTCTCCGGCCAGCACGCGGATACGATTCTTGCGCATCTTGCCGGACGTGTGCGCGAGGACCACGTGATCGTCGTCGAGATTGACCCGGAACATCGCGTTCGGCAGCAATACGGTGACCGTGCCCGAGAACCCGACCAGATCCTCTTTCGACATCCAGGCAGGAACCGCACCGGTCGCTGGACGATCAAGAGGTGTTCGGATGACGCGATCGGGTCAAGCGTTTTTCGCCCGTTCCGCGATCGTCTGCCTTCTCGCGCTGGGCGGCTGCGTGGCCGCGTCCGACCCCGCCATCCTGCATCGTGCGGGCGACGACACGATTGAGGTCACGCCCGATCCCGCGTCGCGCGAGCGGCAGGAACGGCTGGAGCGGCGGCGGCAGGACGACCAGATCCAGCGCGAGATCTACAACTGGCTGCCGCCGTCGCTGCGCCGCGGCTGACGGCCTTGCGGTCAGGCGCGGCGGCGCCGGACCACGGACCAGATCACCGGCGCCAGCACCAGCAGCAGCGAGATCGCCAGCAGCGTCGCCGACAGCGGGCGCGTGACGAAGGTGGTGAGATCGCCCTGCGAGATCGTCAGGGCCTGGCGCAGGTTCTGCTCGGCCAGCGGGCCGAGGATCATGCCGATGATCACGGGGGCCGTCGGGAAGTCGAACCGCCGCATCAGATAGCCGATGCCGCCGATCACGTAGAGGATCACGAGGTCGATCGGCGACTGGCTGATGCCGTAGGTGCCGATGGTCGCGAAGATCAGGATGCCGCCGTAGAGGAGCGGCTCGGGGATCTTCAGGATCTTCACCCAGAGCCCGACCAGCGGCAGGTTGAGCACCAGCAGCATCACGTTGCCGATGTAGAGGCTGGCGATGAGGCCCCAGACGAGGTCCGGCTGGGTCTGGAGCAGCAGCGGGCCCGGATTGATGCCGTAGCTCTGGAACGCCGACAGCATGATCGCCGCGGTCGCCGAGGTCGGGAGGCCGAGGGTCAGCATCGGCACGAGGACGCCCGCGGCGGACGCGTTGTTGGCCGCCTCCGGCCCCGCCACGCCCTCGATGGCGCCCTTGCCGAACTCCTCCGGCTTCTTCGAGAGCTTCTTCTCCATCCAGTAGCTGAGGAAGGTGGGGATCTCGGCGCCGCCGGCGGGCATGGCCCCGATCGGGAACCCGATGGCGGTGCCGCGGAACCAGGGGCCGATCGAGCGGCGCCAGTCCTCCTTGGACATCCACAGAGAGCCGGTGACCGGGAGCACGCCTTCGGGCGCATGCTTGCGCCGGGCGGCGAGGAACAGCGTCTCGCCGACGGCGAAGAGGCCGACCGCGACGATCAGCACGTTCACCCCGTCCAGCAGTTCCGGCAGGCCGAAGGTGAACCGCGGCTGCCCGCTCTGGAGGTCGATGCCGATCAGGCCGAGGAAGATGCCGAAGAACAGGGTGATGAGCCCGCGGACGGCCGAATTGCCCAGGACGGCCGAGACCGTCACGAAGGCCAGGACCATCAGCGAGAAGTATTCGGCAGGCCCGAACTTCAGCGCGAACTCCACCACGACCGGGGCGAGGAACGTGATCCCGATGGTGCCGAAGGTGCCGGCGACGAACGACCCGATGGCCGCGGTCGCGAGGGCGGCCGCCCCGCGCCCCCGCTTGGCCATCTTGTTCCCCTCCAGCGACGTGATGATCGTGGCGCTCTCGCCCGGCGTGTTCAGCAGGATCGAGGTGGTCGAGCCGCCGTACATGGCACCATAGTAGATGCCCGCGAACAGGATGAACGCGGCCGTCGCGTCGACCTTGAAGGTGATGGGCAGGAGAAGCGCGATCGTGAGGGCGGGACCGAGCCCCGGCAGCACGCCGATGGCCGTCCCCACCGTCACGCCCACCGCGGCCCAGACGAGGTTGATGGGCGTGAGGGCGACGGCGAAGCCGTTGCCGAGGGCGGCGAGGGTTTCCATGGACGGCCCCTTGTTCGCGATGAGGCCGGAGAGCGGCCTAGAGGAGCCCTTCGAGGATCCCGGCGCCGATGTTGATGCCGAGGACCTTGTCGAACCCGAGGAAGGCTACGAGCGCCACGATCACCCCGACGCCCGCGTCGAACAGCGGCCGACGGCTGCCGAAGGCGCGGGCGACGCAGACGAACATCAGCGTCGACGCGATCACGAAGCCGAGCGGGCCGATCAGCAGAAGATTGAGGAGGAGGCCGAGGCCGAGCCAGCCCAGCGACGGCCAGTCGACCGGCTCGTCCTGGAGTTCCGCCTCGTCCGTCCAGCGGCCGGTGACCGACTGGACGGCGAGGGCGAGGCCGAGCGCGATGAGCCCGAAGGCCACCGCGAACGGAACCACCTTGGGACCGACCCGCGCGTAGAGCGGCGAGACCGGGATCTGGAAGGTCTGCCAGAGGACGACCAGACCGAGGAGGAGCACCCCGGAGGCGACCGCCACCTGCGGCCAGCGAAGGCTGAACATGGCGGCGGTCATCCGGGGCCCGGTCGCGTCAGGCGAGGCCGAGGGTCTTCAGGATGCCCGAGAGGCGCGCGAACTCGTCCGTGACGTAGGTCCCGAACGCGTCGCCCGCGAGGAAGGTCGGCGTCCAGTCGCGCTTGGCGCACTCCGCCTTCCACTGCTCGCTGGCGTTCATGCGCTCCATCAGCGTGACCATCGCCTGCTTCTGCTGCGCGTTCACCCCGGCCGGGGCGTAGACGCCGCGCCAGTTGGTCAGGTCGGTGTCGACGCCCTGCTCGCGCAGCGTCGGGGCGTCGATGCCCGGGACGCGCTGCGCGGCCGAGATGGCGAGGAGGCGCATCCGGCCGGCCTTCACCTGCTCGGCGAACTCGCTGAGGCCCGAGACGCCGGCGGTGACCTGGTTGCCGAGGATCGCCGCCGTGGCCGGGCCGCCGCCGGCGAAGGGCACGTAGCTCGCCTTCGTCGCGTCGACGCCGACCGCCTGGCAGATCAGGCCCACGAGGATGTGGTCGGAGCCGCCGGCCGAGCCGCCGGCCCAAGACACGCCGCCCGGGTTGGCCTTCAGCGCGGCGACGAGGCTGCGCATGTCCCTGTGGGGCGATTCGGCCGGCACGACGACCGCGAGATACTCCTCGGTCAGCCGGGCGATCGGCGTGAGGGTCGACAGGTTGACCGGCGCCTTGTTCGTGATGATCGAGCCGACCATCACCATGCCCATCACCATCAGGGCGTTCTGGCGACCGCGCCACTGGTTGATGAACTGCGGCAGGCCGACGACGCCGCCGGCGCCCGGCACGTTGGTCACCTGGGCGGTGCCGATCAGGCCGGCCGCGCGGAGCACCTGCTCCATCGTGCGGGCCGTGCCGTCCCAGCCGCCGCCGGGTGCCGCGGGCACGAACATCTGCAGGGTGTCGGCCATCTGCTGCGCGCGGACGTCGGGCGCGAACCCCATCCCGCCGGCGAGTGCCGCCCCGCCGAGCACGCTGGTGCCGAGGAATTCACGACGATTGAACGGCATCACTTTCCCTCCCATGC
The DNA here is from genome assembly GCA_044343785.1 of Azospirillales bacterium. Taxonomy (GTDB): domain Bacteria; phylum Pseudomonadota; class Alphaproteobacteria; order Azospirillales; family Azospirillaceae; genus CANGXM01. The sequence continues at coordinate 4,083 of JBIJED010000095.1, forward strand.
GGATCTTGCATCTTTTGGCCCGCACGATAGGCAGTGCCTCCCGCCCTTGGCAATGCCGAACCGGGTGCGGTCGCCATCGCAGCCGTGCCTTACATCCGATGGACACGGGTTCTATATTGGCGGACGACGAGCGCGGGCCGCCGGAGGCGCCGCCGCTCCATTCGCTGTCTGGAGAGCACCGATGCCGCGTCCGTTGATGCCGAAGGCGACCGCCGTCTGGCTGGTGGAGAACACCGCGCTCACGTTCGAGCAGATCGGGGAGTTCTGCGGCCTGCACCCCCTCGAGGTGCAGGTGATCGCCGACGGGGACACCGCGACCGGCATGCTGGGACAGGACCCGATCGCCAACGGACAGCTGTCGCGCGACGAGATCGAGAAGGGCGAGAAGGATCCGGCGCACCGCCTCGTCCTGCGCACGACCGACCTGCCGGGCGTGACGAACCGGGCCAAGGGCCCGCGCTACACCCCGGTGACCAAGCGCGGCGACAAGCCGGACGCGATCGCCTGGCTGATCAAGACCTATCCCTCGATGAGCGACGCGCAGATCGGCCGGCTCATCGGCACCACGAAGCCGACGATCCAGGCGGTGCGCGACCGCTCGCACTGGAACGCCGCCAACATCAAGGCGCGCAGCCCGGTGCTCGCCGGGCTGTGCACCCAGCGCGAGATCGACGACGTCGTCGACCGCCTGCCCGCCGGCGCCGCGCAGCAGAGCGAGGACGTCGCGGGCCGACGCGCCGATTGATCTGAATCACGGCGCGGGCGCCGGTCGCGGGCCAGTCTCGCGGCCATGGATTCCCTGCACCACGCACCCGCGGCGCTCGACTGGGCCGTCTCCCTCGGGCTCCCGCTGACCTTGATGCTCGCCGGTCTCGTCGGCGGGGCGACCCATTGCGCGGGCATGTGCGGCCCGTTCGTGCTGGCCCAGGTGGGTGCGCGACTCGACCGCACCGGGGCGGCCCCCTACGGCGAGGTGCGGCGCCTCGCCGGTGCCGCGCTGGTGCCCTATCATCTCGGCCGGGCGACCACCTACGCCCTCCTCGGTGCCGCTGCCGGCTCGCTCGCGGGCGGGGCGGCGACGCTTCCCTTCATGGGATGGCTGCCCTCGGCGATGCTCGCCCTGGCCGGCCTGGTCCTGCTGTCGCAGGCGGTGGCGCGCGGCGCGCGGCTCCTTCCGCGCCGGGCCGGCGCCGGGCCGGGGCGCCTGTCGACGGCGGTGGCCCGGCTGTCCGCCCCGCTGCTGGCGGATCCGCGGGGCTGGCGCGGCTACGCGCTCGGGGTCGTGCTCGGCTTCCTTCCCTGCGGCCTCCTCTGGGGCGCCCTGGCGGCGGCGGGGGGTGCCGGCGGGGCCGCCGCCGGCGCCCTCGCCATGGCGGCCTTCGCGCTGGGAACCGTTCCGGCGCTGGTCGGCGTCGGCTATGCGGGCGCGCTGTTCGGGCGCCGTTTCCGCCCGGCGCTCGCCTGGGCGACCCCGGCGATCCTCCTTCTGAACGCGGTCACGCTGGGCGCGCTCGCCGTCCGGGCGCTCGCCTGAGGCGGCTCAGTCCGCGTCCGCCGCGACCGGTGCCGCGGGCCGCGGCCGACGGCCCAGCACGATGGTCGCCGACGCCGCGGCGATGATCGCGATCCCCAGCAGCGACCAGCCGTCCGGCACCTCGCCGAACAGCACGAACCCGATGGCGAGCGCGATCGGCAGGCGGGCGAAGTCCATCGGGGCCACGCGCGAGAACGTGCCGATCGCGTAGCCCCGGGTCAGCGCCATCTGGCTCGACACGGTGAACACGGCCAAGAGCGCCAGCCAGATCCACTGGACGCCCCCCGGCATCGCCCAGTCCGCCGCCGCGAGCGGCGCGCCGAACACGGCGCTGCACAGGATGAACCAGAAGGAGATCCGGTCGGGCGGTTCGGACGCCGAGAGCCCGCGGACCGCGAGCATCGCGAGGCTGCCGCACAGCGCGGAGAGCAGGCAGGCGGCCGCGGCGAGAACACTCCACGGATCGGTGCCGAAGCCCACCGGCTTGGCGATCAGGAGCACCCCCGCGAACCCCGCCGCCAGCGCGGTGACGCGCATGCGATCGATCCGTTCGCCGAGGAGGACCACGGCGAAGACGCACGACCACAGCGGCGTGGTGTAGGAGAGCGCCACCACGTTGCCGAGGGGCAGGGCGGTCAGTGCGAACATGAACAGGGCGAAGGAGCTGAAGCCCACGAGGCTCCGCCACAGGTGCCCGAAGGGCCGGCCGGTCCGCAGGAAGGCGATGCCGCGCAGCAGCATCGGGGCGAACAGCGCCACGGCGAAGAGGCTGCGGAAGAACACGGCGACGCCCATGGGGACGCCGTCCTCGGTCAGGTGCTTGTACACCGCCGACAGCGCCATGAAGTTGGCCCCGGCGAAGAGGACGTAGAGCGCGCCCTTCACGTCGTCGGACAGACGCATCAGGACCGGCTGAGATGGCGGGGATCCGACATGCGGACGATGGTGATCGCATGGACCGGGCCCCACAACGCCCGTCGGCGCGGGGCGGGGATGCGGTCCCGTCGCGGCTCGTCAGGCGGCGGCCAGGACGACGCGCGCGGCCGGCCGCCCCTTGCCGTCGACATGGCCGAGGGCGCGGAGGTCGGCCACCGCGTGGCGGAAGAAGGCCGCGCAGGTCGGGCGCCGCCATCCCTCCAGCCAGTTCTGCTCGAGGAAGGCGAGGAGGGCGGGCTGGCCCAGCTCCGCCTCCCACAGGATGCCGAGGAGGGAGGAGAGCTGCTCCTCCCGCTCGCCCGCGCCGGCCCCGACGCAGGCCGCCGCGTCCGCCTCCGCGACGCGCCCCGTCTCCGGCCCGGCGCCGAGGCCGAAGTCGGGCAGGCCGCGCCGTTCGGTGGGGCAGAGCTGCCAGTGGGCGATCTCGTGCAGGAGGACCCAGGCCTCGCTGCGGATACGGACCGCCGTCCCGTCCCAGGAATAGGCCGCGGCCGGTTCCTCGTCGATCGTGGCGATCCCCAGGCGCCCGGCCAGCGACGCCGCCGCCGCACGGTGCGCCGGCAGGTCGACCCCGAGCCCGATCAGCGCCCGCGTCGCCGCGATCCGGCGGAAGGCGGCGGCGGCGACCGGATCGTCGGCGAGCGCGCGGCCGACGCTTGCGAGGGCCTCGGTCAGTTCGTCGTCGGGCAGGGGCGTCAGGATCATCGCGGCCGGAAACTGGCGCCCTCCGGGCCGCCGCGCAAGGCCGGCGCGGCCGCAGACTGGCGCCCTCCAGGCCGCCGCGCAAGGCCGGCGCGGCCGGGACCGTCAGCCGACCCCTGCCGGCGCCCGGGCCGGCGGGCCCAGGTCGCAGAGGCCGAGGCGCAGCCCGTCGTCGGCGCCGGTCCACAGCAGGATCAGCCCGGTCCCGGTCCCGCCCTCCGCGACGACCGCGCGGCCGGGGCCGCCCGCGTCGATCCGCGTCAGCGCATGGCCCCGGTCCCGCAGCCGGTCGAGCGTGGTCTCCACGATCCCGTCCCGCCGCGGGTCGCCGGGGACGAGCGGCCACAGGAGCGTCTCCGTCGCCACGCACCGGCGGTCCGCGCCGGCGGCGACGCCCTCCAGCCCCCCGACCGGCGCGTCGATCCGCAGCGCCGGGACCGCGAAGGGAAGGTCGCCCACGACCGAGCGCGCCGTCGCCGTCTGCGCCGCGGCGGGTCCGGCGACGGCGAGGACGAGAAGGATCGCGGTGCTGGCGGCGCGTCCGCGCATGGTCGACCTCGGCGGTGGCGGGCGGCGGTGGCGGGCGGCGGTGGCGGGCGGCGGTGACGGGGCACGGGGAGGATGCCCCGGAGCGAACGCCCCGCGCCACGGCGTCGTTGTTCCGACCGCCCCGTTCCGCTATTGATCGCCGGCCCGGTCGCCACGCCCCATGCGCGTCCGGACACGTCCCGTCGAGGAGATCAGGCGTCGTCATGCGGCCGCTCAGGTTCGTCCCGGAAAACACCGCCATCGACTTCGTGGCGAAGCGCTGGCCGGCCTTCACCTTCACGGGCCTGCTCTTCCTCGTCACCATCGTCTCGCTGATCTGGCCGGGCCTCAACCTGGGCATCGATTTTCGCGGCGGCATCCTGATCGAGGCGCGGGCCGAGCGGACGGTCGACGTGGCGGCCATGCGTGGCCAGCTGAACGACCTCGGGCTCGGCGACGTGGACATCCAGGGGTTCGGGTCCGACCGCGACGTCCTGATCCGCGTGCAGATGCAGCCGGGCGGGGAGCAGGCCCAGGCCGCCGCGATCGAGACCGTTCGCCGGTCGCTGGGCACGGGCTACGAGTATCGTCGCGTGGAGCTGGTCGGGCCGACGGTGGGCCAGGAACTGCTGACGGC
>JBIJED010000165.1:0-6506 GCA_044343785.1 Azospirillales bacterium
TGGCCGGCCGTCCCCATGGCGGCGAAGGCGATGCCGCGGAGTGCCAAATCGAGGTCGGCCGACGGCGCCACGATCGCGGCGTTGTTGCCGCCCAGTTCCAGCAGCGAGCGGGCGAAACGCGCGGCGAGCCGCGGCCCGACGGCCCGGCCCATCGCCGTGGACCCCGTCGCGGAGACCAGCGGCACGCGCGGGTCGTCGACCAGCGCCTCGCCCACGTCCCGGCCGCCCACCAGCACGGACGACAGCCCGTCCGGCACGCCGCCGAACCGCTGGGCCGCCGTCTCGAACAGCGCCGGGACGGCCAGCGCCGTCAGCGGCGTCTTCTCCGACGCCTTCCAGACGACCGGATCGCCGCAGACGAGCGCCAGTGCGGCGTTCCACGACCAGACGGCGACCGGGAAGTTGAAGGCCGTGATCACGCCGACGGGTCCCAGCGGGTGCCAGGTCTCCATCATCCGGTGGTTCGGGCGCTCGGTCGCGATCGTCAGCCCGTAGAGCTGGCGGGAGAGGCCGACCGCGAAATCGCAGATGTCGATCATCTCCTGCACCTCGCCGAGGCCCTCGGACACGATCTTTCCCGCCTCCAGCGTCACGAGGCGGCCGAGGTCGGCCTTGTTGGCGCGGAGTTCCTCGCCCAGCAGACGGACGAGTTCGCCCCGGCGCGGCGCCGGCACCGTGCGCCAGATCCGGAAGGCGGCCTCGGCGACGCCGATCGCGGCACGGGCGTCGGCGGCGGTCGCGTCCTTCACCTGGGCCACGATCTCGCCGGTGACGGGGGAGCGGACGGCCCGGTTCCCGGCCGTGGTGCGGGCGCGCGGAACGCCCAGGCGGGCGAGGATCTCGGCGGTCTCGGCGGCGACGGTCATGGGGCGCTCCTGCCTGTGCTCGGACGACGGCATAGCGGCAAGCGGGCCGCGGGGGAAGGGCGAGGAGGGGGGGACGGCCCGTCAGTCCCCCGCCGTCCGCGCCACCAGCGCCCGGACCGGAAGGTGGTCCGACGCGTGGCGGGTCAGCTTGGTCCGTACCGCCTCGACGTGGCGGAAGGCAAGGGGGCCGGCGAGGAAGATCCGGTCGAGGCGCAGCGTCGGGAAGCGGGCGTGGTAGCTGCGCGGCGCACCGACGTGCGGCAGGCGGGTGCGCAGGCGCCGCAGGCGCGGGCTGTCGGGCTGCCATTCGTTCAGGTCGCCCATGAACAGCGCCGGCCGGCCGTCGGGCGGCCCGAAGCCGTCGAGGATGCGGGCCACCTGGGCCGCCCGCTCCCACGGATCGAGCCCGAGGTGGGCGGCGACCACGCGGATCGGCCCGCCCGGTGCCTCCACGTCGACGTCGATGGCGCCGCGGGGCTCGCGGAGCGGCTGGCTGATGTCGATGAACCGCACCGCCGTGATCGGGTGCCGCGACAGCAGCGCGTTGCCGTAGTGCGAACGCAGGTCGTTCTTCGTCGGACCCGCGACGGCGTGCAGGCCGGTCGCCCGGGCGAGGAAACCGAACTGGTCGAACCCGCGCTCGCCCCTGTGGTGCCAGCCCACCTCCTGCAGCGCGATCACGTCGGGTGCCAGCGAGCGGATGACGTCGGCCACCCGATCGGGGTCGAACCGCGCGTCGATGCCGACGCAGCTGTGGATGTTCCAGGTGACGATGCGCAGAGGCGGCGAATCAGCGGTCATGGGGTCCAACGGTCGGGTTCCTCGGTCTGTCACGCCAGCATGAGGGTCCTTGGCCGCGATCCCAAGGGTCCGATGAGCCCGAAGGCCCGGTGGACGCGGGGTCGGCGGCGGAACCCGGCGCCGGCGATCCGGGGCGGGGTCGGCGTGACGCGAAACGGGAGCCCACGCAGGTCTTGCAACGCAGATTTGCGTTGGGCCACCATGAGGTCGACGATCCACGCCGCGCAGAGAGGGGCTCCACGGACATGGGCTGGAATTTCGAAGGGTTGCGGGCGGCCGGTCTCGGCCTCGCGCTCACGATCGCCGTGACGGGCGCCGTGACGGGCGCCGCAACGGCGCAGTCGACGCTGCGCATCGCGAACACGGGCGAGCCGCGCTCGCTCGACCCGCACGCGATCAGCGGCACCTGGGAAGGTCGCGTGACGGGCGAGCTGTTCATGGGGCTGACGACCGAGGACGCGGACGGGCGCCCGATCCCCGGCTCGGCCGAAAGCTGGACCGTCAACGGCGACGGCACCGTCTATACCTTCAAGCTGCGCCCGGGTCTGGTCTGGTCGGACGGGCGGCCGGTGACGGCGGACGATTTCGTCTATTCGCTGCGCCGCATCCTCGATCCGGCCACCGCGGCCCGCTACGCCTCGCTGCTTTTCCCCATCAGGAACGGCGCCGATCTGAACGGCAAGAAGATGGAGGGGATGGACAAGCTGGGCGTCCGCGCGGTGGATCCGGCGACGCTCGAGATCACGCTGGAAAATCCCACGCCCTACTTCCTGGACCTGTTGAGCCACTTCACCGCCTATCCGGTGCCGCGCCATGTGATCGAGCGGCACGGCAACGAATGGACGCGGCCGGCCAACATCGTCGGCAACGGTCCCTACGTTCTGCGGGAATGGACGCCCCAGACCCAGATCGTGATGGAGAAGAACCCGCGCTTCTTCGACGCCGCGAACGTGAGGATCGACCGGGTCGTCTTCTTCCCGACCGAGGACCGGGCGACCGTTCTGCGCCAGTTCCGGGCGAACGAGGTGGAGTTCGCGACCGACTTCCCGACCGACCAGATCGACTGGCTGCGGCAGAACATGGCCAGGGAGACGCGCATCGTCCCGTTCCTGGGCATCTACTACTTCCCGATCAACACCCAGAAGAAGCCGTTCGACGACGTGCGGGTGCGTGAGGCGCTGTCGCTCGCCATCGACCGCACGGTGATCACCGACCGCATCCTGCGGGCGGGCGAGGTGCCGGCCGTCAGCTTCGTGCCGCCGGGGCTCGCCAACTACACCCCCGCCACCGTGCCCGGCTTCACCGACAGCCAGGAGGCGCGGGAGCGCCGGGCGCTGGAGCTGATGCGCGCGGCCGGCTTCGGCCCCGACAAGCCGCTCAAGCTCGAGCTGTCGTTCAACACGTCCGAGGCGCACCGCCGCGTCAGCGTCGCCATGGCCGCCATGTGGAAGAAGCTGGGCGTGGAGGCGGAACTGACCAACGCCGACGTCGGCACCCACTACAACAACCTGGAAAAGGGCAACTACGACGTCGGCCGCGCCGCCTGGATCGCCGACTATCCGGACCCGCAGAACTTCCTGTTCCTCTATCAGGAGACGACGGCCCACAACTATTCGCGCTACAAGGACCCGAAGTTCGACGAACTGATGGCCCGGGCCGCGCGCACCACCGATCCCGCCGCGCGCGGGCGCGTCATGCAGGAGGCGGAGGCCCTGGCGCTCGCCGCCTTCACGAACATCCCGATCTACTACTACGTCTCCCGCAACCTCGTGTCCCTGCGGGTGGACGGCTTCAAGGACAACGCCACCAACATCCACCGCGTGCGCTGGATGTCGCTGAAGTAGGACGGGTCCGGGCGGCGGTCCCTGTACCGCCGCCCGGCCGTTCCCGGCGCGCCCCATGCTGTCCTACGCCGTCCGCCGGCTCGTCGGGGCCATCCCGACGCTCCTGCTCATCATCACGGTCGCGTTCTTCATGATGCGGCTGGCCCCCGGCGGCCCGCTGACGGAGGAGCGCGCGCTCCCGCCCGAGATCGAGGCCAATCTGCGCGCGGCCTACGATCTCGACCGGCCGCTGTGGCAGCAGTATCTGACCTATGTCGGGCGGGTGGCGCAGGGCGATTTCGGCCCCTCCTACAAGGTCAAGGACTTCACCGTCACCCAGCTGATCGCGGCCGGCTTTCCGGCCAGCATCCTCGTCGGCGGCCTCGCCATGGTCGTGGCGGTCGGGATCGGCCTCGCGCTCGGCACGCTGGCGGCGCTGAACCAGAACCGCGGCACCGACCATGCGGTGATGGTGACGGCGATGACCGGCATCACCATCCCCACCTTCGTCACCGCACCCGTGCTCACCCTCGTGCTCGGCGTCCATCTCGGCTGGCTTCCGGTGGGGGGGTGGGGCGGCGGGGCGTTCCGCCACATCCTTCTGCCTGTCGTGGTGCTGGCCCTGCCGCAGATCGCCTACATCGCGCGGATGACGCGGGGCAGCATGGTGGAGGTGCTGCGGTCCAACTACATCCGCACCGCCCGGGCCAAGGGCCTGCCCGAACATGTGACCGTGACCCGCCACGCGATGCGGGCGGCGCTGTTGCCGATCGTCTCCTATCTGGGGCCGGCGACGGCGGGCATCCTCACCGGATCGGTGGTGGTGGAGACGATCTTCGGCATTCCCGGCATCGGCCGCTATTTCGTGCAGGGCGCGCTCAACCGCGACTACACGCTGGTGATGGGCACCGTCATCGTCTACGGCACGCTGATCGTGTTCATGAACCTTCTGGTCGATCTGCTGTACGGCCTCCTCGATCCCAAGGTGAAGCTGTCATGACCGCCGCCGCAGAGGCCCCGATCCGGGGCCGCAGCCTGTGGGCGGACGCCCGCCGGCGCCTGTTCCGCAACAAGGCGGCGGTGGCGGGGATGATCGGTCTGGCGCTGATCGCCGCCTTCGCGATCCTGGCGCCGATGCTCAGCCCCTGGCCGATCGACGAGATCGACTGGGACCAGATCGGCACCGGCCCGTCGGCCGCGCATCCCTTCGGCACCGACGGCAACGGCCGCGACCTGTTGGCCCGCACGGCCTTCGGCGGGCGCATCTCGCTGATGGTCGGGCTGATCGCCACCTTCGTCAGCCTCGTGATCGGCGTCGCCTGGGGCGCCGTCGCCGGCTATTTCGGCGGCCGGGTCGACGAGGTGATGATGCGGATCGTCGACCTGCTCTACGCGCTGCCGTTCATGTTCTTCGTGATCATGCTGATGGTGGTGTTCGGGCGGAACATCTTCCTGATCTTCGTGGCGATCGGCGCCATCGAATGGCTGGACATGGCCCGCATCGTCCGCGGCCAGACGTTGAGCGTGAAACAGCGGGAGTTCGTGGAGGCGGCGCGCGCGTTCGGCGTGTCGCACACGGCCATCATCGCCCGTCACGTGGTGCCGAACACGCTGGGGCCGGTCATCGTCTACATGACGCTGACCGTGCCGCGGGTGATCTTGCTGGAGAGCTTCATCTCCTTCCTCGGGCTGGGCGTGCAGGAGCCCTGGACCTCCTGGGGCGTGCTGATCAGCGAGGGGGCGCAGAACATGGAATCGGCGCCGTGGATGCTGATCTTCCCCGCCGTGTTCCTGGCCGCCACCCTGTTCTGCCTGAACTTCGTCGGCGACGGGCTGCGCGACGCCCTCGACCCGCGCGACCGGTGAGCGCCATGACGGCGGACGCCCCCCTTCTGTCGGTCTCGAACCTCACCACCCGGTTCGCCACGCCGGACGGCACCGTGAGCGCGGTGAGCGATGTCGGCTTCGCCGTGGCGGCGGGCGAAACCGTGGGCGTGGTGGGGGAGAGCGGATCGGGCAAAAGCCAGACCTTCATGACGATCATGGGCCTTCTGGCCGCCAACGGCCGCGCGACGGGATCGGTCACCTTCCGGGGCGAGGAGATCCTGGGCCTGCCGCCCGCGCGGCTGAACCGCATCCGCGGGCGGCACATGTCGATGATCTTTCAGGACCCGATGACGTCGCTGAACCCCTATCTGAGCGTGCGTCGCCAGTTGACCGAGGTTCTGGAGCGTCACCAGGGCCTGTCGGCACGCGCCGCGACCGGGCAGGCGATCGAGATGCTGGAGCGCGTGCGCATTCCGGAGGCGCGGCGCCGGCTGGACATGTACCCGCACGAGTTTTCGGGCGGGATGCGCCAGCGGGTGATGATCGCGATGTCGCTTCTGTGCCGCCCCGCGCTGCTGTTCGCGGACGAGCCGACGACCGCACTGGACGTGACGGTGCAGGCGCAGATCCTCGATCTGATGGCGGACCTGAAGCGGGACTTCGGCACGGCGACCGTGCTGATCACCCACGACCTGGGCGTGATCGCCGGTCTCGCCGATCGGGTGATGGTGATGTACGGGGGTCGGTTGGTGGAGACGGCGGACGTACGGGCGCTGTTCTACACGCCCCGCCACCCCTACACGCTCGGCCTTCTGTCGGCGATGCCCCGGCTGGACGGCGTGCACGGGGGAGAGCTTGCGACCATCGCGGGCCAGCCGCCCAACCTCCAGCGCCTGCCGCCCGGCTGCGCCTATGCGCCCCGATGCCCCTTCGTGCAGCAGGTCTGCCGCACCGAGCCGCCGCCGCTTCGCGATCTCGGTCCGGCCGGGCGGCGATCGGCCTGCCACTTCGCCGAAACCCTGCCCGATCGCCTGCCGGGCGCCGACCCCGTTCCCGTGCGCGGGACGGCGTCATGACGGCGCCCCTTCTGTCCGTGCGCGACCTGAACGTCGAGTTCACGATCAGTCGCGGCTTCCTGCGTCGGCCCGGCGTGCTTCGCGCGGTGGCCGGCGTCTCCTTCGACCTGGGC
>JBIJED010000096.1:0-8382 GCA_044343785.1 Azospirillales bacterium
CAGGTCGGTGGAGATGGTCGTCGGCCTCAGCCCCTGGTCGAGAGCGCGGCGCGCGGTGTCGTAGGCGAAGGAGGCGAAGCCGTGCCCGATGTCGAGCACGAGCCCCTCCGCCTGCATCCGCCGCACCCGTTCGAACAGGGCGGGGTCCTCCAGCAGGTTGCCGCCGCGCTTGCCGTGGAAGCAGTGGGTGACGATGTCGCCCGGCGTCAGAACGTCGAGGACCTCCTCGATCGTGGGCGGCATCTCGCCGACGTGGACCATCAGCGGCAGGCCGGTGACGCGGGCGACCTTCTTCGCCACGTGGACCGGCGTCATGCCCCAGGCGCCGAGGATGACCCCCGACGCCCGCACCTTCACCCCGCGGATGACGTCGCGGTTGGCCTCGATCACGTCGAGCGTGCGGTCGACGTCGATCGAGCGGGCGTCGATCAGCTCGCTCACCCGGTTGCAGGCGACCAGCCCGATCGAGCCGATGTTCAGGAACGCCAGCACCTGCTCCAGCGAGGGCTCGATCACGTAGCCACGCAAGCCGTGGAAGTTCGCCTCCCCCGCGGAGCCGGCGTCGACGATCGTGGTCACGCCCGTCCGCGCGCCGCCGTCGGACGCGCGGATCGAGATGTCGGTCGCCCCCCAGTAGACGTGCTGGTGCAGGTCGACCCAGCCGGCCGAGACGAAGGCGCCGCCGCCGTCGACGACCGTTCCGGCCGGCGATCCCGGCGGTAGGATGCGCCCGTCGTCGCCGACGACGAGGTCGATCTTGCCGGCGCGCCCGATCGGGCGGAGGTTGCGGATGAGGGTCGCCATGGTCACACCGTCCGGCGGAGCTTGGGGTCGAGGGCGTCGCGCAGCGCATCGCCGATGATCTGGAGCGAGAAGACGCAGATCACGATCGCGACGCCGGGGATCATCATGATCCACCATGCCTGCCGGGCGTACTGCTGGCCGGCGTTGATCATGTTTCCCCAGGTGGGGGTCTCGGGCGACACGCCGACCCCGAGGAAGGAGAGGCCGGCCTCGGCCAGGATCGCGTAGGCGAAGATGAAGGTGGCCTGCACGATCAGCGGCGAGGCGAGGTTGCGCAGCACGTGCCGGGAGAGGATGCGGTGCGTCGGTACGCCGAGCGCCCGCGCCGCCTCCACGAAGGGCATCTCGCGGATCACCAGCGTCGAGGCGCGCACCACGCGCGCGACGCGCGGCATGTAGACGACACCCAGCGCCACGACGACATTGGTGAGCGACGGCCCCAGCACGGCCACCAGCGCGATCGCCAGGAGGATGTCCGGGAACGCCATCATCCCGTCCACCAGCTTGCCGATCACCCGGTCGGCCCGGTCGTAGAAGCCGGCGAGGATCCCCAGCACCACGCCGCCCGCGCAGGCGAACACCACCGTCAGCCCGCCCGCGGCGAGCGAGATCCGCCCCCCGTGGACGACACGGGCGAAGACGTCGCGCCCGAACTCGTCGGTGCCGAACAGGTGGACGTCGGACGGCGGTCGCAGGCGCCGCGCGATCCGCATGGCGCCGGGCTCGAACGCGGCGAACAGCGGGGCGAAGACGGCGAGCACCGTCACGATGGCGAGCAGGACGACCGCCAGCGTCAGGAGCTTGTGGCGCCACAGGAGGAGCGCAGCCGCCCGGACCCGCCTCATCGGTAGCGCACCCGCGGGTCGATCAGGGTGTAGAGCAGGTCGATGGCGAGGTTGACCAGCACGTAGAGCCCGGCGATCACGATCAGCGCGCCCTGGATCACCGGATAGTCGCGCCGCAGGACCGCCTGGACCACGAGGTTCCCCACGCCCGGCAGTCCGAACACCGTCTCGGTCACCACGGCCCCGCCGAGAAGCACGGCGACGGTGAGGCCGACGACGGTCAGGATCGGGATCATCGCATTGCGCAGCGCGTGCTTCATCACCACGACCCGCTCGGCGAGCCCCTTGGAGCGGGCGGTGCGGACGTAGTCCTCGCCCAGCACGTCGAGCATGCTGGCGCGCGTGAAGCGGGTGATGAGGGCGGAGCTGATCAGCCCCAGCACCACCGCCGGCATGATCAGGTGGCGCATGCGTTCGAGGAACGGGGCGCCGGGTTCGCCGTAGCCGGCCACCGGGAACCAGCCGAAGCTGACGGCGAACGTCTGCATGAACAGCAGCGCCAGCCAGAAGCTGGGGATGGACGCGCCCAGCATGGCGAGGCCGCGGGTCGTCTGGTCGAGCGCGCCGCCCCGGCGGACGGCCGCGACGATGCCCGCGGGGATGCCGATCGCCAGCGCGATCGCCGTGGCCAGGAGCGTGAGGGCGAGCGTCGGTTCGGTCCGGTCGGCCAGCGCCTGGAGGACCGAGCGGCCGAGGAAGATCGACTGGCCGAGGTCGCCCACCGCGAGATCGCGCAGGAAGATCACGTACTGGACGGGTATGGGCCGGTCGAGCCCCAGGCGGGTGCGCAGCGCCACCACGTCGGCGGGCGTGGCGTCCGGCCCCAGCATGATGCCCGCCGGATCGCCCGGGATCACCCGGACGATCAGGAAGGCCATGGTGGCGACGACGAGCATCACCACCACCATGCCGAGGAGACGGTCGACGACGTAGCGGCGCATCACCCGCCCATGGGTTCCGGGATCAGGGCTTCAGCCACGTGTTCCAGAAGAAGGGCCACGCGGCCGGGGTCAGCCCCTGGAGCTGCGGGCTCTTCGCCGCGAGCGCGTTGAAGGTGCCGATCTTGATGACGGGAACCTGCTCGAACACGACCTTCTGGAGGTCGGCGAACACCGCGGCGCGCCTGGCCGGGTCGCTCTCCTGGTTGAAGGCGGCGACGAGGCGGTTGCGCTCGGGCGACGACCACCAGCCCGGCGACTGGTCGTTCAGATAGCCGTTCAGCGCCGGCTCCGGCAGGTAGGGGCTGTGGGTGAAGAACGCCTCCCACAGGGCCGGATCGGTGCGGCGCTGGGTGAGCGTCGCCCAATCGCTGACCTGCAGGTCGATGTTGAAGCCCGCCTGCCGCAGGTATTCCACCGCCACCTGCGCCATGCGGAAGTGGAACTCGAACTGCTGGGTGGTCAGGATCCGGATCGGCTGGCCGTTGTAGCCGGCCGCCCGCGCCATCTCCCGCGCCTTGGTGGCGTTGCCCTGGTCGTAGGCCTCGATGCCGTTCTTCGAGTGCCACACGAACCCCTCGGGATAGAGGGCGGCGTCGGGCTTGAAGAAGGCCTTGTCGCCGAAGGCGGCCTCGAGCATGTCCGACGGCTTGAGCGCCGTCTGGATCGCCTGGCGGACGCCCTGGTCGGCCAGCGTCCCCCGGCGGGTGTTGATGGTCATGACCGGCCAGCCGAAGGGCGCCAGAACCACCGGCTCGGTCCGCGCCTGCCCCTTGAGGCTCGGGAACGCTTCGACGGGCAGGCTGTCGGCGTACGCGTACTGTCCCGCCAACGCGCCTTCGACGCGGGTGTTGGCGTTCGGCACCGGGACGAAGCGGATCTCGTCCAGCCATGCGGTGCGCTTGCCGCCGTAGACCTGGCCGGCGTCCGGCCGGGCGACGTAGTCGTCGAACCGGGTCAGCAGCACGTATCGGTCGGGCTGACGCTCGCGGAACCGGTAGGGACCGGTGCCGACGATCTCGGTGAGCTGCGCCTGCGCCTTCGACGCCGGCACGATGATGGCGGCGCTGGTCGGCAGGGACAGAAGGCTGAGGAGCGGCGCATAGGGCTCCTTCAGCGTGATACGCACCGTGGCGGCGTCGGGCGCCGCGACGTCGGTGACGAAGGCGGCCGCCTGCTTGCCCCGCACCGCCACGTCCATCCACCGCTTCAGCGAGGCGACGACGTCGGCGGACGTCATGGTCGAGCCGTCGTGGAACTTCACGCCCGTGCGCAGCGGGATCGTGTAGACCTTGCCGCCGTCCGAGATGACCGCATCTGCGGCCGCCAGCAGCGGGACGACCTTCCAGTCGGTGCCGAAGGTGTACAGCGTCTCGAAGTAGTGCAGCGAGATCATGCCCACCACGTCGGTGGTGCTGACCGAGGGGTCGAGCGTCGGGGGCTCGCCGATGGTCGCCACGTTGATCGCGCCGCCGCGGCGCGGCTCCTGCGCCAGTGCGGCCGTCGTCGCGCCCGCTGCGAGAAGTCCGGCCAGCGAGGCCGTCAGGATTCGTCTCATGGTCCTCCCCCTTTTCTCTCGTCGTTGCTGAAGTCCGGGTGCCGCCATCCCATCGCGGCCTCGATGTCGGCCGCCGCGCGGCGGACGAGGTCCGCCAGACCGGCGTGCCGCTCGCGCGCCCGCGTTTCGCCGGCCACGATGCTGACCGTGACCGGACAACCGCCATCCCGGTCGCGGACGGGGGCCGCGATGCAGGCCACGGCCTCGTCGGCCTCGCCGATCTGCACCGACAGGCGCGCGGCCCATGCGGCACGGCACGCCGCCTCGATCCGATCGGGGTCGGTCTCGGCGCGCCCGGTGGGGGACGCCTCGGCGCAGGCGATCAGCGCCCGACGCTCGGCCGTCGGCAGGGGTGCGAGCAGGAGCCGGCCCGAGGCCGTCCAGTTGAGGGGCACGCGCGAGCCGACCCGCGAGGAGATGCGGAAGTGGCCGGGGCCGCTCTCCATCATCAGCACGACCATCCGGTCTCCGTCGCGCCCGCACACCTGCACCGTCTCACCCGATTCGACCGACAGAGCCCGGATGCGCGCGCGCAGCACCTCGTTCAGGTCGAGATCGCGCGCATAGGCGAGACCGTAGAAGTGCAGCTTCGGGCCGAGGAACACCGCCCCGTCCGCATCGCGGCGAAGGATGTCGCGGTCGGCCAGCGTGTCGATCGTCTCGTAGATCGTCGACGTCGGCGCGCCGATGCCGCGCGCGATGTCGTAGGCGGTGGCCGGCGCCCCGCGCTCGGTGAGGAAGTCGAGGACCTGGATCGCACGGTCGATGCCGCTGACCCGCGAGCGCCGGAGGGGAAGAGGGGCTGTCATTTCCGCAATAACGGAGTTACCTCTGCAATTACGGTCAGACTAATCGGCGATGGTCGCACGGACAAGGCGGAAATGCGTGTCGGCGGCGCGTTCGCCCCGGCCCCGGTTCCTCGTCCGTCCGGAACGGTCCCCGAGGCGACACGCTTTGCGTGCCGTCACGCAAACTTCATCCCGTCGCATGTTCGGATCGGGTCTTCTGACGACGTCAGACCTCGCCGCAATCCGAGCCCCCGCCATGCCGATCGATCCCGCCTTCGCCACGCCCGGCCGCTTCTTCAAGGGCAACCTGCACACCCACTCCACCGTCACCGACGCGGGCCGGACGCCCGAAGAGGTCTGCGCGATCTACCGGGAGGCGGGCTACGACTTCCTGTCGCTGACCGACCATTTCCTCGCGCGCTTCGGCTGGCCCGTCGTCGACACGCGGCCGTGGCGGACCAACAGCTTCACCACCATCCTCGGGGCCGAGGTGCACGCGCCGGCCACGTCGCTGGGCGAGATCTGGCACATCCTCGCGGTCGGCCTGCCGCCGGGCTTCGCGCCGACCGCCCCCGACGAGAGCGGGGCGGATCTGGCGGCCCGCTGCGTCGAGGCGGGCGCCTTCGTGGCGCTGGCGCACCCGGCCTGGTACGCGCTCGACGTCGCCGACGCCGAGACGATCCCCGGCGCGCACGCGGTCGAGATCTACAACCACACGAGCCAGGTCCGCACGGACCGGGGCGACGGCTGGTATCTCCTCGATCAATTGACCGCCCGCGGCCGGCGCATGACCGGCTGCGCCACCGACGACGCCCACTTCAAGTGCGACGACTGGTTCGGCGGCTGGGTGCAGGTGAAGGCCGACGTCCTCGATCCCGACGCCCTGGTCGCCGCGCTGAAGGCGGGGCGCTACTACTCCTCCCAGGGCCCCGCGATCCACGACGTGCGCTGGAGTGCCGGGACGGTGGAGGTGGAGTGCTCGCCCGCCCTGCGGATCATGGCGCTCGGCCACGGCTCGGCGAACGCGCAGGCGATGGCGCCGAACCAGACGCGCGCGGTGCTGGAGATCGACCGCCTGCTGCCCGGCGGCTGGGGCCGGGTGGTGGTGATCGACGCGGACGGGCGGAAGGCCTGGACCAACCCCGTCTTCTTCGCCGACTGACGGGGTCAGCGGCGGCGGACGTCGAGCCGGTCGGACAGCCAGTCGCCGATCACCTGCAAGGCCAGCGTGATCGCGAGGATGACGGCGACCGGCACGGCGACCACCCACCACCCCGCCAGCATCTGGTGCCGCCCCTCGCCGATCATCCGGCCCAGCGACGCGGTGGGCGGCTGCACGCCGATGCCGAGGAAGGACAGCGAGGATTCGAGCAGCAGCACGCCCGGGAAGTTCAGCGTGAACTGCACCAGCAGCACCGGCAGGACGTGCGGCAGCACGTGGCGCCACAGGATCTCCCGCGGGCGGGCGCCCAGCGCCTCGGCCGCCGTGACGAAGGGCTGCGCCGCCACGCCCATCACCTGGCCCCGCACCAGCCGCGCCGTCCCCTCCCACCCGGCGAGGCTCACCAGGGGGATGAGGACGTGGACGTCGGTTCCGAACACGGCGAGCCCGACCAGAACGATCAGCAGGTAGGGCAGCGCGATCTGGGTGTCGACGATCACCGAGAGCACCGCGTCGACCCGCCCGCGCAGATAGCCGGCCGCGAGGCCGACCGCGGTCCCGATCAGGGTGCTGACGATGCAGCCCAGAAGCCCGATGGCGACCGACGTCCGCAGCGCGTGCAGGCTTCGCGAGAGGAGGTCCCGGCCGAGCTGGTCGGTGCCCAGCCAGTGCGCCGGATGCCCGCCGAGGGGGGCCGGCGGGCGCAGCCGGCGCAGGAGGTTGGTCCGGTCCGGGTCGAAGGGCGAAATCCAGGGTGCGGCCAGCGCCCCGGCCGCCAGCAGGACGACGACCCCGAGCGCGACCCAGACGTGCCAGGGGACCGGCGGGCGCGACCGGGTTGCGGCGGTCCCGGACGACGCGGTTCCCGGGAGTTCGACCGACGCCATCGCTCACCCGCCCCGCCGGATGCGCGGGTCGAGCAGCCCGTAGCACACGTCGACCACGAGGTTCACGGCGACGACCACCAGCGCATAGGCGATCACCCCGAACTGGAGGACCGGATAGTCGCGCGTCTGGACGGCCCCGATGAACAGCTGGCCCACCCCGCGCAGCGCGAAGACGGTCTCCACGATCAGCGACCCGTTGATCAGCCCGTTGACCTGGAGGCCGACGATGGTGACGACCGGCAGCATCGCCGCCGGAAGCGCATGGCGGACGACCACCCCCGTCGGCGACACGCCCTTGGCGAGTGCGGTGCGGATGTGGTCCTGCTCCATCGCCGCCAGCAGTTCGGCACGGGTGAAGCGGACGACGGCCGCCGCCAGCCCGAGTGCCAGCGTCAGCGTCGGCAGCACGTAGTGCAGCGGCCCGCCCTGCCCGATCGAGGGCAGGAGGCCGAGCCCCAGGCTGAAGACGAGGATCAGCACGATCGCCAGGACGAAGTGCGGCACGGCATAGCCGACGAAGGCGACGGTCATCGCCAACGCACCGAGGACCGACCGGCGGCGCACCGCGGCGACGATCCCCAGCGGAAGGCCCAGCAGAAGCGTCACGGCGACGGTCGCCGCCGCCAGCACGAGCGTCGGCCCGACCGCGTCGGCGTACATCTCCACGACCGGCCGCCGTTCGGCGATCGAACGGCCGAAGTTGCCCCGCGCGATCTCGCCGACGTACGCTGCGAACTGGACGACGAGCGGCCGGTCGAGGCCGAACTCGGCCGCGAGTTCGGCCCGCTGCTCGACCGAGAGCGCGTCGTCGTAGAGATAGTCGAACGGATTGCCCGAGATGCGGGCACCGGCGAAGGCGAGCACGAGGGCCGCCGCCACCGTGATCGCCGCGCGGAACAGCCGCCGCCCGAGGAACCCGGCGAGGCCGCCCGCCTGCGACCCCGCCCCCGCCCCCGCCCCCGCACCTGCCACCGGATCAGGCCGTCGCGCGGATCTGCCCGGCCCGGAAGGTGAGCTGATAGGGCCGCACGTTCTTCGGGATCGCCCACTCGATGCCCGCCCGCATCGCGAAGGCCTCGTGCGGCTGATAGAGCAGGATCCAGGGCACGACCTCCGTCTCGGCATGGACGACGAGCTTGCGGTAGGCGTCGCGGCGCGCCTCCGGGTCGGTCGAGAAGCGGACGATCTCGTAGAGCCGGCCCCACTCCGGGAACTTCTGCGGCACGAAGTACTTGTCGCGCGTCACCCAGCTCGAGTTCGACCAGTGGGTGTCGAAGGCGCCCAGCAGGTCGGGGTAGTAGAGCGGGTTCGACCAGTCGCGCGTCATCAGCTTCGACGGGTCCTGGCCGAAGCCGTCGATGATCTGGAGCCGGGCGTTGATGCCCACGTCCTTCCACATG
>JBIJED010000097.1:0-8373 GCA_044343785.1 Azospirillales bacterium
GGCTGGGTCACCGTCGCCGGGGAGGAGGCCGAGGGCTTCGGCGAGGTGGACGCCACCGGGGCCGGGATCGAGGACGAGATCGCGCCGGACGCCGTCGAAGAGGGCGACATCGCCTGACGGCGCCGGTGTCCGGGGCACCGGGAACGGGCGGGCGGGGCCGGCGATGATCCGGCAGTACGAGCTGGTGGAGCGGGTGCGGGCCTACGATCCCGCGGTCGACGAGGACCTGCTCAACCGCGCCTACGTCTTCGCGATGAAGGCGCATGGCAGCCAGACCCGCGCCTCCGGCGACCCCTATTTCGCCCATCCCATCGAGGTCGCCGGCATCCTGACCGGCATGAAGCTGGACGGCGCGTCGATCGTGACGGCGCTGCTTCACGACGTGGTCGAGGACACCGGCACGCCGCTCGCCGAGATCGAGCGGCTGTTCGGCCCCGAGGTGGCCCGCCTCGTCGACGGGGTGACCAAGCTCTCGCGCATCGAGTTCCAGAACGACCAGGCCAAGCAGGCGGAGAACTTCCGCAAGCTCGTGCTGGCGATGTCCGACGACATCCGCGTGCTGCTGGTGAAGCTGGCCGACCGGCTGCACAACATGCGCACGCTGCACTTCCTGAAGAATCCGGAGAAGCGGCGGCGCATCGCGCGGGAGACGCTGGAGATCTACGCGCCGCTGGCCGAGCGCGTCGGCACCCACCGGATGAAGGACGAGCTGGAGGATCTGGCCTTCGGCGAACTCCATCCGGACGCGCGGGATTCGATCCTCTCCCGCCTGGGCTACCTGCGGCGCGAGGGCGGCAGCATCGTCGACCGCGTGATCGCCGAGCTGCGCCGGGTGCTGGAGGAGGGCGGGCTGCCCGACGTCCACATCACGGGGCGCGAGAAGTCGCCCTATTCGATCTGGAACAAGATGCAGCGCAAGGACGTGGCGTTCGAGCAGCTCTCGGACATCATGGCCTTCCGGGTCGTCGTCGGCGACATCGGCCAGTGCTATCAGGCGCTGGGCCTGTTCCACAGCCGGTATCCCGTCGTCCCCGGCCGGTTCAAGGACTACATCTCGACGCCCAAGCCGAACGGCTACCGCTCCCTCCACACCGGCGTCATCGGGCCCGAACGGCAGCGGATCGAGATCCAGATCCGCACGCCCGACATGCACGAGGTCGCGGAACTCGGCGTCGCCGCCCACTGGTCCTACAAGCAGGGCGCGCCGCGGGCGCCGGACGGGCGCCAGTTCCGCTGGCTGCGCGAACTGCTCGACATCCTCGAGCACGCGCAGCGGCCGGAGGAGTTCCTCGAGCACACCAAGCTGGAACTCTACCAGGACCAGGTCTTCTGCTTCACGCCCAAGGGCGACCTGATCGCCCTGCCGCGCGGCGCCACGCCGGTCGACTTCGCCTACGCCGTCCACAGCCAGGTCGGCGACACGACGGTGGGGGCGAAGATCAACGGCCGCATGATGCCGCTCCGCTCGCAGCTGCAGAACGGCGACCAGGTCGAGATCGTCACCTCCAAGGCGCAGACACCGTCGCCCGAATGGGAACGGTTCGTCGTCACCGGCAAGGCGCGGGCGCGCATCCGCCGCTTCGTCCGCACGCAGCAGCGGGCCCAGTACGTGAACCTGGGCCGGGCGATGCTGGAAAAGGTCTGGCGACAGGAGGGCTACGACTTCGCCGAGAAGGCGCTGGACGGCGTCGCCCGCTCGTTCCAGGGCCAGTCGGCCGAGGACGTGCTGGCGGCGGTGGGGGCGGGCACCTTCTCCCCCCGCGAGGTGTTCCACGCGGTCTTCCCCGGGCACCGCCCGCCGCCCACGCCGGCGAACGAGCCCAAGATCGTCCCGCTCGCCCCCCGCGCGAAGGGGAAGGGCCGGAAGGAGAGCGGCGTCCCCATCCGGGGCCTGATCCCGGGCATGGCGGTGCATTACGCCGGCTGCTGCCACCCGCTTCCCGGCGACCGCATCGTCGGCATCATCACGACGGGCAAGGGCGTCACCATCCACACCATCGACTGCGAGACGCTGGAGAGCTTCAACGACACGCCGGAGCGCTGGATCGACCTCGCCTGGGAGGCCGGGCAGGAGACGCCGGACAACCATGTCGGCCGCATCTCCGTCGTCATCGCGAACGAACCCGGCAGCCTCGGCTCGCTGTCCACCATCATCGGCAAGAACGGCGGGAACATCTCGAACCTGAAGATCACCCACCGCTCGGCCGACTTCTTCGAGATGCTGCTCGACATCGACGTGAAGGACGTGAAGCATCTCACCAACATCGTCGCCGCCCTGCGCGCCTCGCCGGTCATCAATTCGGTCGACCGCGCCCGCGGGCGATGACGGGCGCGGCGGCGGATGCTATGACGGCGCCCGTCCGCCACGAGGCGTCCCGGATGATCATCGGCATCGGCAACGACCTCATCGACATCCGACGGATCGAGCGCACCCTCGAGCGATTCGGCGACCGGTTCGTCGAGCGGATCTTCACGCCGGGCGAACAGGCGCGGGCGGAGCGCAAGCCCGGTCGCGCCGCCACCTACGCCAAGCGCTTCGCCGCCAAGGAGGCCTGCGCCAAGGCGCTGGGCACCGGGCTGCGCCGGGGCGTCTTCTGGCGCGACATGGGCGTGGTCAACCTGGCGTCGGGTCAGCCGACCCTCTCGTTGACCGGTGGCGCCCGGTCGCGTCTGGAGAGCCTCACGCCGCCCGGCATGCGCGCCCATATCCATCTGACCCTGACGGACGAGTTCCCGATCGCGGAGGCGGTCGTGGTCATCTCGGCCGTGCCCCTGTCGGAGGGCTCCTGATGCCCTCCGATGACCGAACGTCGTCGACCTCGTACGCGGGACCCAGCAAGACCATGAAGAAGGACAAGTCCGGCGGGATCGGCGAGACGTTGCGCACGGTCCTCTATGCCGTGCTCATCGCGCTCGGCGTGCGGACGTTCGCCTACGAGCCGTTCAACATCCCCTCCGGCTCGATGGTCCCGACGCTGCTGGTCGGCGACTATCTGTTCGTCTCCAAGTTCTCCTACGGCTACAGCAAGCACTCCTTCATGTTCCGCCTGCCGCTGTTCGACGGGCGGATCCTGGGGTCGGAGCCGCAGCGTGGCGACGTGGCCGTCTTCAAGACGCCCGAGGACAATTCGACCGACTACATCAAGCGGATCATCGGCCTGCCCGGCGACCGCATCCAGGTCGTGGGCGGCATCCTCCAGATCAACGGCGAGGCGGTGCGGCGCGAGCGCGTCGGCGAACTCGTCAACGCCGAGAGCGGGTTCCGCCCGATCCGCTACGTGGAGTACGTCGAGACGCTGCCGGGCGGGCGCCAGCACCGCATCGTCGAGGTGTCCGACAACGAGCCCCTCGACAACACGCCGGTCTTCGTCGTGCCGGCGGGCCGCTACTTCATGATGGGCGACAACCGCGACAACTCCCAGGACAGCCGCGACGTGCGGGTGCGCTTCGTCCCGGCGGAGAACCTCGTCGGCCGGGCCGACTTCCTGTGGTTCTCCCTCGACGAGGGGACCCGCTTCTGGGAGGTGTGGAAGTGGCCCTTCACGCTGCGCATCGGCCGGATGTTCAATGGGATCATCTGATCCCCGCCCGACGGGCGACCTCGCCGCCGCGCTCGGGCACGTCTTCGACCGGCCCGACCGTCTCGTCGAGGCATTGACCCATCCGAGCATGGCGGGCCTCGGGGCCGCGTCGCGCACCATCGGCCGCGCCTACGAACGGCTGGAGTTCCTGGGCGACCGCGTGCTCGGCCTCGTCATCGCGGAGTGGCTGCTGGAGACGCATCCCGACGAGCGGGAGGGCGACATCGCGCGGCGGCAGTCCGCCCTGGTCGCGCGGGACGCCGTCGTGCGGATCGCCGAACGCATCGGGCTGGGCGACCACATCGTCGCCGTCACCGGGGTGGGCGACGTCGCCGCCCGCGCCCAGCCGGCGATGCTGGCCGATGCGCTGGAGGCGGTGATCGCGGTCGTGTTCCTCGACGGGGGCCTCGACGCGGCCCGGCGGGTCGTGCGTCGGCTCTGGGCCGACGAGATCGGCCAGTCCGCCCCGCCGCAGGACGCGAAGACGCGCCTTCAGGAATGGGCGCAGGGACGGCGCCGCCGGGCCCCCGTCTACGAGACGGTGGACCGGCAGGGTCCCGACCACGCGCCGGTGTTCACGGTCCGGGTGACGGTCGGCGGGGTCGTTCCCGCCGTCGCCACCGGACGGTCCAAGCAGGAGGCGGAGAAGGCGGCGGCGCAGGCCCTGCTCGACCGCCTGCCGGAGGGAAGACGATGACGGACGAAGCGCCGCAGCCCGCCACGAAGTGCGGGTTCGTCGCCCTCGTCGGCGCGCCGAACGCCGGCAAGTCGACGCTGATGAACGCGCTGGTCGGCGCGAAGATCTCGATCGTCAGCCCCAAGGTGCAGACGACGCGCTCGCGCGTGCTCGGCATCGTCACCGAGGGGCTGGCGCAGATCGTCTTCATCGACACGCCGGGAATCTTCGCGCCACGCAAGCGGCTCGACCGCGCGATGGTCTCCGCCGCCTGGGAGGGGGCGCTCGACGCCGACCTCGTGGTCGTCCTGTTCGACGCGACGCGCGAGAAGATCGACCGGGACACGACGGGCGTACTGGAGCGCCTCGCCGCCACCGGCCGCGGCGCCATGCTCGCGCTGACCAAGATCGACCTGATCCGCCGCGACCGTCTCCTCGGCCTCGCCCAGGCGCTGAACGAGCGCTTCGCCTTCGAGGCGACCTTCATGCTGTCGGCGGTGAAGGGGAGCGGGCTCGACGACCTGCGCCGGGCGCTCGCCGACCGCATCCCCGAGGGGCCGTGGCACTTCGAGGAGGACCAGCTCTCCGACATGCCGATGCGCCTGATCGCGGCCGAGATCACGCGCGAGCAGGTCTTCAACCAGCTGCACGACGAACTCCCCTACGCCACCACGGTCGAGACCGAGACGTGGGAGGAGTTCCGCGACGGTTCGGTCCGGATCGCGCAGGCCATCACCATCGAGCGCGACAGCCAGAAGGCCATCGTGCTGGGCAAGGGCGGGGCGCGCATCAAGTCCATCGGCCAGAAGGCGCGCGAGGAGATGGAGCGGATGATGGAGCGCCGCGTCCATCTCCATCTCTTCGTGAAGGTGCGCGAGGGCTGGCAGGACGACCCCGACCACTACCGCCCCTGGGGCCTGGAGTTCGACGCGTGAGGGGATCCGCGTGACGGCGCTGGAGAGGCCCGCGCCCGAGCCGTCCGCCGCGGCGCATCCCGATCCCTGGCGCAGCCTCGTCGCCGTCGTCCTCGCGGCGCTGGCGGCGGGGTTCTCGATCGGCCTGTCCACCCCTCTGATCGCGCTCGCACTCGAGCAGCGGGGCTGGAGCGCCACCGTCAACGGCGCCAACGCGGCGATGCCGGCGATCGCCATCGTCCTCCTCGGCCGGCACATCCCCGCGGTCGCCGCCCGCTTCGGGGCGATCCGTGCGATGGTCGGCGGCATCCTCGCCTCGGCGGTCTTCCTCGCGCTGTTTCCGGTCCTCGACGGCATCGTCCCCTGGTTCGTCCTCCGCTTCGGCCAGGGCCTCGGCATCGCGCTCGCCTGGATCGTCAGCGAGACCTGGATCAACCGCATCGCGACCGAGCGCACCCGCGGCCGCATGGTCGCGGTCTACGCCATGCTCTGGAGCGGCGGCATCGCGCTGGGACCCCAGCTCTTGCGGCTGACCGGGACCGAGGGGGCGACCCCCTTCGTGCTCTCGGCGGTCGTCCTCGCCGCCGGCGCCGTGCCCCTCCTTCTCGCCCGCCGCCTCGCCCCGTCGCTGGACGGCCAGGAGGCGGTCGGCGCCGCCCACCTCGGCCAGCTGTGGCGCCTCGCGCCCATCGCCTTACTCGCGTCCTTCGTCGGCGGGTTCGCGGAGGTGGGGTCCTTCTCGTTGTTCCCGCTCTGGGCGGTGAACGTCGGGCTCGGGCCCGGCGGGGCGGTCGCGATGCTCTCGGTCTTCTCGATCGGCGGGCTCCTGATGCAGTTCCCGATCGGCTGGCTGGCCGACCGGTTCGACCGGGAACGGCTGCTTCTGGTCTGCGGGGCGGTCGCCTTCGCGGGTCCTGCCCTGCTGCCGTTCGTGCTGGGGCAGCCGTTCGTGATGTGGCCGCTCCTGTTCATGGCCGGATGCGGGGTCATGGGTTTCTACACCCTGGGGCTCACCGTGCTCGGCCAGCGCTTTCCGCCCGAACAGCTGGCGGCGGGCAACGTGATCTTCGTGGCGGCCTACATGATCGGCGGCATCGCCGGGCCGATGGCCGGCGGGGCGGCGCTCGACGTCTGGATGCCGCACGGGTTCCCGGCGATGCTGGCGGCCCTGTTCCTCGGTTTCGTGCTGTTCGGTCTGGCGTCGGTGCGGCGCGGCTGATCCCCGCCGCCCGGGGAGGTGCGGATGGAATGGTCGGACGACGCGCTGGTCCTCTCGGCCCGCCCGCACGGAGAGGCGGCGGCGATCGTGGCGCTGCTGACCCGCGACCACGGCCGCCACCTCGGCCTCGTCCCCGGCGGGGCGTCCGCCCGCCGCCGGGCGGCGCTCGAACCCGGGACGGCGGTGCGGGCGAAGTGGCGGGCGCGCCTCGCCGACCATCTGGGCACCTGGACGCTGGAGCCCGAGCGGCAGACGGGCGCCCTCCTGCTCGACGACCGGTCGCGGCTGGCCGCGCTGGTCTCCGCCTGCGCGCTGCTGGAGGCCGTCCTGCCCGAGCGGCTGCCGCTGCCGTCGGTCCACGCCGGGACCGCGGCGCTGTTCGAGTCGCTCGACGGACCGGCCTGGGCGGCGGCCTACGTGCGGTGGGAGGTGGGGCTGCTGGCCGAATTGGGCTTCGGGCTCGACCTGTCCGCCTGCGCCGCGACGGGATCCGCCGACGACCTCGCCTTCGTCAGCCCGCGCACCGGCCGCGCCGTCTCCCGCGCCGGCGGCGCGGGCTTCGAGGACCGGCTCCTCCCGCTTCCGGGCTTCCTCCTCGGCGCGGGCCCCGACGATCCGGCGGCGATCCGCGACGGGCTGCGGCTGACCGGCCATTTCCTCGAACGGCAGGCCGGCGCGATGCTGCCGCCGGCCCGGGTCAGGTTCGCGGAACGTTTCCATTCCGGACCCGGAACCGGTAATCCTTTCCGATCATGAGCGACACCCGTGACATCGAAAAGCCGCTCTCCGAAGCCCTCGGCGAGCGGTATCTGGCCTATGCGCTGTCGACCATCGTGTCGCGGTCGCTGCCCGACGTGCGCGACGGTCTGAAGCCCGTCCACCGCCGCCTGCTGTTCGCGATGAGCGAACTTCGCCTCGAGCCGACCCAGATGCCGAAGAAGTCGGCCCGCGTGGTCGGCGACGTGATCGGCAAGTTCCACCCGCACGGCGACGTCGCGGTCTACGAGGCGCTCGTCCGCCTCGCGCAGGACTTCGCCCAGCGCTATCCGCTGGTCGACGGGCAGGGGAACTTCGGGAACATCGACGGCGACAACGCCGCGGCCATGCGCTACACGGAGGCCCGTCTGACCGAGGTGGCCAAGGCGCTGCTCGACGGGCTGGACGAGGATGCGGCAGACTTCCGCGCCACCTACGACGGCGAGGGGCAGGAGCCCGTCGTCCTTCCAGCCGCCTTCCCCAACCTGCTCGCGAACGGCTCGGCCGGCATCGCCGTCGGCATGGCCACCTCGATCCCGCCGCACAACGCGGGCGAGATCTGCGACGCGCTCACGCTGCTCCTGAGGAAGCCGGACGCGCCGGTCGAACAGCTGGTCGACCGCATGCCGGGTCCGGATTTCCCCACCGGCGGCATCCTGGTCGAGCCGCGCGCGAGCGTGCTGGAGGCCTACCGCACCGGCCGCGGCTCGTTCCGCCTGCGCGCCCGCTGGACGGTGGAGAAGCTGGGGCAGGGGACGTGGCAGGCGATCGTCACCGAGATCCCCTATCAGGTGCAGAAGTCGCGCCTGATCGAGAGGATCGCCGAGCTGCTGGCGACCAGGAAGCTGACGCTGCTGGAGGACGTGCGGGACGAGTCGGCGGAGGACGTGCGCGTCGTCCTCGTGCCGAAGAGCCGGAACGTCGATCCGGACATGATGATGGAGCAGCTGTTCCGGCAGTCGGACCTGGAGGTCCGGGTGCCGCTGAACATGAACGTGCTGGACGCCCAGACGGTGCCGCGCGTCATGTCGCTGCGGGACGTGCTGCAGGCCTTCATCGACCACCGGCTGGAGGTGCTGGACCGCCGGACGCGCCACCGGCTGGCGAAGATCGACCAGCGGCTGGAGGTGCTGGCCGGCTATCTCGTCGCCTATCTCAACCTCGACGAGGTGATCCGCATCATCCGCGAGGAGGACGAGGCGAAGCCGGCGCTGATGGCGCGGTTCG
>JBIJED010000099.1:0-8277 GCA_044343785.1 Azospirillales bacterium
TCCCGTTCCTCGAGAACGACGACGCGAACCGCGCGCTCATGGGTTCGAACATGCAGCGCCAGGCGGTCCCTCTCATGCGCGCCGACGCGCCGCTCGTTGGCACCGGCATGGAGGCGACGGTCGCGCGGGATTCGGGTGCCACCATCGTCGCGCGCCGCGCCGGCATCGTCGATCAGGTGGACGCCACCCGCATCGTGGTCCGCTCGACCGAGGACCAGGAGGCGTCGACCCAGGGCGTCGACATCTACAAGCTGCTGAAGTTCCAGCGTTCGAACCAGAACACCTGCATCAACCAGCGTCCGCTCGTGACGGTGGGCGATCGGGTCGAGCGGGGCGACATCATCGCCGACGGCCCGTCGACGGAGCTGGGTGAACTCGCCCTCGGCCGGAACGTGCTGTGCGCGTTCATGCCCTGGAACGGCTACAACTTCGAAGATTCGATCCTCATCAACGAACGCATCGTCAAGGACGACGTCTTCACCTCGATCCACATCGAGGAGTTCGAGGTGATGGCCCGCGACACCAAGCTGGGCCAGGAGGAGATCACCCGCGACATCCCGAACGTCGGCGAGGAGGCGCTGAAGAACCTCGACGAGGCGGGCATCGTCTACATCGGCGCCGAGGTGAAGCCGGGCGACATCCTCGTCGGAAAGGTGACGCCGAAGGGCGAGAGCCCGATGACGCCGGAGGAGAAGCTTCTCCGCGCCATCTTCGGCGAGAAGGCGTCCGACGTCCGCGACACCTCGCTCCGGCTGCCGCCGGGCGTGTCGGGCACGATCGTCGAGGTGCGGGTCTTCTCGCGTCGTGGCGTCGACAAGGACGAGCGCGCGATGCAGATCGAGCGCGCGGAGATCGAGCGCCTCGCCAAGGACCGCGACGACGAGCGGAAGATCCTGGAGCGCAGCTATTACGGCCGCCTCAAGGAACTCGTGATGGGGCAGGTGCCGACGGCGGGCCCGAAGGGCTTCCGTACCGGCGGCGGCCCGCTCGGCGACGTCGATCTCCAGTCCTTCACCCAGGGCCAGTGGCGCCAGATCGTCGTCGCCGACGACGCGGTGATGGATCGCGTCGAGGGGCTGGGCCGCGTCTTCGACGAGGCGGTCGAGAAGCTGCAGGAGCGCTTCGAGAACAAGGTCGAGAAGCTGCAACGCGGCGACGAGCTGCCGCCCGGCGTCATGAAGATGGTCAAGGTCTTCGTGGCGGTGAAGCGCAAGCTCCAGCCCGGCGACAAGATGGCCGGGCGCCACGGCAACAAGGGCGTCATCTCGCGCATCATGCCGCAGGAGGACATGCCGTACCTCGAGGACGGCACGCCGGTCGACCTCGTGCTGAACCCGCTCGGCGTGCCCAGCCGGATGAACGTCGGCCAGATCCTCGAGACGCACCTCGGCTGGGCCGCCAACGGCCTCGGCCAGCAGATCGCGGCGGTCGCCGACCGCTATCTCGCCCAGGTCCGGCGCGAGAAGGACGGCACCGGCACGATGGGCGAGCTGCGCGACAAGCTGAAGGACGTCTACGGCGAGAAGGTCTTCGAGGAGACGATCTCCGACCTCTCCGACGGCCAGGTGCTGGAACTCGCCGGCAACCTCCGCAAGGGCGTCCCCTTCGCCACGCCGGTGTTCGACGGCGCGCGGGAGGACGACATCGTCCGCATGCTGGAGAAGGCGAACCGGGACCGGTCGGGCCAGGTCACGCTGACCGACGGCCGCACCGGCGAGGCCTTCGACCGCAAGGTCACCGTCGGCTACATCTACATGCTGAAGCTGCACCACCTCGTGGACGACAAGATCCACGCGCGGTCGATCGGCCCCTACAGCCTCGTCACCCAGCAGCCGCTGGGCGGCAAGGCGCAGTTCGGCGGCCAGCGCTTCGGCGAGATGGAGGTCTGGGCACTGGAGGCCTACGGTGCCGCCTACACGCTCCAGGAGATGCTGACCGTGAAGTCGGACGACGTGTCCGGCCGCACCAAGGTCTACGAGGCGGTCGTCCGTGGTGACGACAACTTCGAGGCCGGCATTCCCGAGAGCTTCAACGTGCTCGTCAAGGAACTCCGCTCGCTCGGCCTGAACGTCGAACTCGGGCAGCGGTCCTACTGAACGTCTGTGGTTGACCCGTCGGTTCCGGGACGCCGGAACCGACGGGCAAGGGTTCGGGGCGGACGCGCCCCTGTGAGGGAATCCCTCTCCCCGGGAGACACTCGATGAACGAGTTGATGAACATCTTCGGCCAGGTCCAGGGCCCGCAGAGCTTCGATCAGATCCGGATCTCCATCGCGAGTCCCGAGCAGATCCGTGCCTGGTCGTTCGGCGAGATCAAGAAGCCGGAGACCATCAACTACCGCACCTTCAAGCCCGAGCGTGACGGCCTGTTCTGCGCGCGCATCTTCGGTCCGATCAAGGATTACGAGTGCCTGTGCGGCAAGTACAAGCGGATGAAGTACCGCGGCATCATCTGCGAAAAGTGCGGCGTCGAGGTCACCCTGTCGAAGGTCCGCCGCGAGCGGATGGGTCACATCGAGCTCGCATCGCCCGTCGCGCACATCTGGTTCCTGAAGAGCCTGCCGAGCCGGATCGGCCTTCTCGTCGACATGACGCTGAAGGATCTGGAGCGGGTGCTCTATTTCGAGAACTACGTCGTGGTCGAGCCCGGCCTGACGTCGCTCAAGAACAACCAGCTCCTGAACGAGGACGACTACATCCGCGCCCAGGAGGAGTTCGGCGACGACGCCTTCGAGGCGATGATCGGCGCCGAGGCGCTGGAGCGTCTCCTGTCCCGGCTCGACCTGGAGCAGGAGAAGATCCGCTGCCGTGACGAGCTGCGCGACACCAACTCCGAGGCCAAGCGCAAGAAGCTCGTCAAGCGCCTGAAGCTGCTCGAGAACTTCATCGACAGCGGCTCGCGCCCCGAATGGATGATCCTGCGCGTCATCCCGGTCATCCCGCCCGAGCTGCGCCCGCTGGTGCCGCTGGACGGCGGCCGGTTCGCGACGTCGGACCTGAACGACCTCTACCGGCGCGTCATCAACCGCAACAACCGCCTGAAGCGGCTGATCGAGCTGAAGGCGCCGGACATCATCGTGCGCAACGAGAAGCGCATGCTGCAGGAGTCGGTCGACGCGCTGTTCGACAACGGCCGTCGCGGGCGTGTCATCACGGGTGCGAACAAGCGCCCGCTGAAGTCGCTCTCCGACATGCTGAAGGGTAAGCAGGGCCGGTTCCGGCAGAACCTGCTCGGCAAGCGCGTCGACTATTCGGGCCGTTCGGTCATCGTCGTCGGGCCGGAGCTGAAGCTCCACCAGTGCGGCCTGCCGAAGAAGATGGCGCTCGAGCTTTTCAAGCCGTTCATCTACCACAAGCTCGAACTCTACGGTTACGCCTCCACCATCAAGGCCGCGAAGCGGATGGTGGAGAAGGAGCGTCCCGAGGTGTGGGACATCCTCGAGGAGGTCATCCGCGAGCACCCGGTCATGCTGAACCGGGCGCCGACGCTGCACCGCCTCGGAATCCAGGCGTTCGAGCCGACCCTGATCGAGGGCAAGGCGATCCAGCTGCACCCGCTGGTCTGCACGGCCTTCAACGCGGACTTCGACGGCGACCAGATGGCGGTGCACGTGCCGCTCTCGCTGGAGGCGCAGCTCGAAGCCCGCGTGCTCATGATGTCGACCAACAACATCCTGAGCCCCGCGAACGGCAAGCCGATCATCGTGCCGAGCCAGGACATCGTCCTCGGGCTCTACTACATCACGCTCGACCGCGCCGGCGAGCAGGGCGAGGGCATGGCCTTCGTCGACATCGGCGAGATCGAGCATGCGCTCGCCGAGAAGAAGGTCTCGCTGCACGCCCGCGTGAAGGCGCGCTATCACACGATCGACAACGACGGGAAGCCGATCGTCCAGCGCGTCGACACGACGCCGGGGCGGATGCTCCTGTCGGAGATCCTGCCGCGCAACAGGAACGTCCCCTTCGCGCTGATCAACCGCCTGTTGACGAAGAAGGACATCTCGAACGTCATCGACGCCGTCTACCGCCACTGCGGCCAGAAGGAGACGGTGATCTTCGCCGACCGGCTGATGAAGCTCGGCTTCGGTCACGCCTGCCGCGCCGGCATCTCGTTCGGCAAGGACGACCTGATCATCCCCGCGACCAAGGGCAAGCACGTCGCCGACGCGCAGGCCAAGGTCAAGGAGTTCGAGCAGCAGTACAACGACGGCCTGATCACCCAGGGCGAGAAGTACAACAAGGTCGTCGACGTCTGGCAGGAGTGCACGGACCGCGTCGCGGCCGACATGATGAAGGTCATCCAGGAGACCGCGGTGAAGCCGGGCGTCCCGGTCAACGCGGTCTACATGATGGCCCACTCCGGCGCCCGCGGCTCGCCGGCCCAGATCAAGCAGCTGGCCGGCATGCGCGGCCTGATGGCCAAGCCCTCGGGCGAGATCATCGAGACGCCGATCATCGCCAACTTCAAGGAAGGCCTGTCGGTGCTGGAGTACTTCAACTCCACGCACGGCGCCCGCAAGGGTCTGGCCGACACGGCGCTGAAGACCGCGAACTCGGGCTACCTGACCCGCCGTCTGGTGGACGTGGCCCAGGACGCGATCATCATCGAGGACGATTGCGGCACCCGCAACGGCCTCACCGTGAAGGCGGTGATCGAGGGCGGCGAGGTCATAGCACCGCTGTCCGAGCGCATCCTCGGCCGGTCGGCCTCGGTCGACGTGGTGGACCCCCTGTCGGGCGACATCATCGTCGGCGCTGGCGAACTGATCGAGGAGGACATCGTCGACGCCATCGAGAAGGCGGGCATCGACAGCGTCGTCATCCGCTCGGTGCTCACCTGCGACACCAAGACCGGCGTGTGCGCGCGCTGCTACGGGCGCGATCTGGCCCGCGGCACGCTCGTCAACTCCGGCGAGGCGGTGGGCGTCATCGCGGCGCAGTCGATCGGCGAGCCGGGCACCCAGCTCACGATGCGCACCTTCCACATCGGCGGTGCCGCGCAGCGTGGCGCGGAGCAGTCGTCGGTGGAGGCGGCGTTCGACGCCAGGGTCCAGGTCAAGAACCGCAACGTGGTCATCAACTCCTCCGGCACGCCGGTGGTGATGGCCCGGAACACGGAGCTGGTCCTGGTCGACGATCAGGGCCGCGAGAAGGCGCGCCACCGCGTGCCCTACGGGACCAAGCTGCTCGCCGACGAGAGGGCCACGGTCACGAAGGGCCAGCGCCTGGCGGAGTGGGATCCCTACACGCTCCCGATCATCACGGAGCGGGAGGGCGTGGCCCACTACGGCGATCTCGTCGAGGGCGTCTCGATCCGCGAGGTGATGGACGAGGCGACGGGCATCAGCTCCAAGGTGGTCATCGACTGGCGCCAGCAGCCCCGCGGCAACGACCTGAAGCCGCGGATCACCCTGCACGACGCGCAGGGCAACCCGGTGAAGCTGCCCAACGGGCTGGAGGCGCGTTACTACCTGTCGGTGGACGCCATCCTGTCGGTGGAGAACGGCACGCCGGTGAAGGCCGGCGACGTGCTGGCCCGCATCCCGCGCGAGGGCTCGAAGACCCGCGACATCACCGGCGGTCTGCCGCGTGTGGCGGAGCTGTTCGAGGCCCGCCGTCCCAAGGACTACGCGATCATCGCGGAGATCGCGGGCCGGGTGGAGTTCGGGAAGGACTACAAGACCAAGCGCCGGATCGTCGTGCGGAACGAGGAGACGGGCGACGAGCGCGAGTACCTGATCCCGAAGGGCAAGCACATCTCGGTGCAGGAGGGCGACTACGTCCAGCAGGGCGACCTGCTGATGGACGGCAACCCGGTGCCGCACGACATCCTGACGGTGATGGGGGTGGAGGCGCTCGCCAACTACCTCATCAACGAGATCCAGGAGGTCTATCGACTGCAGGGCGTGAAGATCAACGACAAGCACATCGAGGTGATCGTCCGCCAGATGCTGCAGAAGGTCGAGGTCCTCGACGCCGGCGAGACGACGTTCCTGGCCGGCGAGCAGATCGACCGGGACGAGTTCGAGGCGGAGAACGACAAGGCCTATCGCGAGGGGCTGCGGGTCGCCGTCGGAAAGCCGGTGCTCCAGGGCATCACCAAGGCGAGCCTGCAGACCCGGTCCTTCATCTCGGCCGCCTCGTTCCAGGAGACGACGCGCGTGCTGACCGAGGCGGCGGTGGCCGGCAAGATCGACACGCTCGACGGGCTGAAGGAGAACGTGATCGTCGGGCGTCTCATCCCGGCGGGCACGGGTTCGGTGGTCAACCGCCTGAAGCAGATCGCGGCCGAGCGCGACCGCGAGGCCGCGTTGGAGCAGGACACCGCGCGCGAGGTGCTGCCGGGTCAGGCGGCGGAGTGATCCGCGACCGCACGGTCGCGGCGTGATCGGGGCCCGGACGGTTCGACCGCCCGGGCCCTTTTCTTTTCGGCCCGGATGGCTTTGATCTCCTTCCGGTCGTGGCGTTCGTCGCGGAGGGAGGCGTGGGGATGGTTCCGTTCGACACGCTGAAACTGGCCCGCGACCTGCGCGACAGAGGCAAGCTCACGGCCGAGCAGGCCGAGGGAATTGCCGCGTCCCTCGTCGACGCCTTTCACGACAACGTCGCGACGAAGTCGGATCTCCAGGAATTGCGGACGGATCTGATCGCGCGGGTGGGCGCGATGGACGCCCGACCGAACAAGCGGATCGACGCGTTGGACCTGCGTCCGAGCAACCGCATCGACGCCCTCGATGCGCGGCTCTCAGGCCGCATCGACGCGCTCGATGCTCGGTTTTCAGGCCGCATCGACGCGCTCGGCAAGGATCTGACGATCCGCCTCGGGGGCATGCTCGTCGTCGCGGTCGGCGCGATGGCGGCGCTGGTCAAGTTGCTCTGAGGTGGTCCCCGAACGCGGTGGCGGCCGGGGACCGGCCACGCCTCACTGGATCGACGTCTTCTCCGCGACCGAGCGGATGATCGGCGTCCAGCGGGCCAGCTCCTCGTCCATGTGCCGGCGCAGAGCCGCCGGGCCCATCGCCTCGGCCGGGGGAAGGTCGCCGCCGAGGTCCACCAGACGCGCCTTCACCGTCTCGTCGGCCAGCGCCTCGCGCACGGCCTTCAGCACGGCCTCGACCACCGGGGCCGGCGTTCCCCTCGGGGCATAGACCGCGTGCCAGATGTTGGAGCTGGCGCCCGTCACCCCCGCCTCGGCCGTCGTCGGCACGTCGGGAATCGACGGGTTGCGCCGATCCCCGAGCACGGCGATCGCGCGGATGGTGCCCGCCCGGATCTGCGGTACCGCGTTGGTGATCTGGTCGGCCATCCAGTCGACGTGTCCGGCGACGAGGTCGTTCATCGCCGGCCCGGTGCCGCGATAGCCGATCATCTCGTTCTTCACCCCGATCGCCGATTGGACCAGCATGCCGCCGATGTGCGAACCGGAGCCGACGCCCGCGGTCGCGTAGCTGACGGTGGCCTCGTTCCGCTTCAGGAAGTCGGCGAACTGGGCGAAGGTCTCGACCGGCATCGTCTTCTTCGTCACCAGCACCTGCGAGACGTTCAGCACGAGCGACACGGGCTCCAGGTCGGTCCGGCTGTCGTAGGGCAGGTTGTCGTAGAGGATCATGTTCGCGATCTGGGTGCCCATGTGCCCCATGAGCAGCGTGTGCCCGTCGGGCGCCGCGCGGGCCACCCGCGACACGCCCAGCGAACCCGCCGCGCCGGCCACGTTCTCCACCACCACCTGCTGCCCGAGCGTCCGCGACATGTTCTGCGCGAACAGGCGGGCCACCACGTCGGTCGGCCCGCCGGCCGCGAAGGGCACCACCATCGTCACCGGTCGCGACGGATAGGTCGTCTGCGCGTCGGCGCCGGCCGATACGGCCATCGCGACGGCCGCGGCGAGTATCAGGCTCCGCATCGTTCTCCTCCCTCCGGGGCTTCGCGGCCCCTGTCGTGTGGAGGGAGGAGGGTAGGGGAGCGGCGGGGCGGCGCCAAGCGGTGCGGCG
Source organism: Azospirillales bacterium (assembly GCA_044343785.1). Classification (GTDB taxonomy): domain Bacteria; phylum Pseudomonadota; class Alphaproteobacteria; order Azospirillales; family Azospirillaceae; genus CANGXM01. The sequence continues at coordinate 7,991 of JBIJED010000099.1, forward strand.
CCAAGCGGTGCGGCGGCGCCTCCGCGGATCACTCGCCACGCGGCGGCTTCGTCGCCCGCAGGCGGACGGTCGTCTGCTCGATCAACGTCGAACTGGCTGCGGGCCGCCGCCTGAACCTCCGCCATCGTCGTCGTCCCGGCCCGCAGGCGCGCCTGCCAGGCCGCGTCGCGATCGTACGTCATGGCCTCGATCCGGAAGTCGACGCCGTGCATCGGCCCGAGCGGCGAATTGGCGGCACCGCGCCGACGGTCCTCCGGGTCGCGCCGCTGGTCGAACATCGCGAGCCA
>JBIJED010000100.1:0-8213 GCA_044343785.1 Azospirillales bacterium
GTCACGCGTCGCGGATCGCTGTCGAGAATGAGCCCGAGGGCGTCGATTTTGGCGTTCATCGCGGCGATCTCTGCGAGCACGGCGTCCGGGTTGTGGCCCTGACGGGCGATCGCCTGCGCCAGCGACATGGTGCCCGAGCGCAGCGCCAGAAGATCGGCCATCGCGTCCTTCAGCGGGTCCACGGCTTCGAAGCGCGGCGGCGACCATTCGACCGCAATGTCCGTCCGCGGCAGTTTCCCGGCAGCCCATGCGGCTTGGCAGAACCAGACCCACATGGGCTGGCAGAGAACCGGAATGACGATCTGCCATTGGACGGCGTCGATCAGGCGACGAAACTCCACGAGCCCAGCCCGGATCGATGAATAGTTGACCTGGCTGAGGTCACCGGTCAGCAGCTCGTAGGGCATGCGGAAGCCTGCCGCCACGATGTGAAGCTGCGCGCGGAGCCACTCGCCGACGCCTGCCGTCGTCGCAGGCTGATTGAAGCGGATGTCCTTGCCGCCGCGCGCGTAGGCGATCAGCCCGGGCTCGAACTGCTCGACACGATTGCCGTCGGCGTCGACCACCGACGGGGCAATCCCCTGATCGGCTTCGTCGGCGCCAAGCACGATGCCGACGACACAGGCTTCTGTCTTCTTCCGGACCAGTTCGGCCTGCGTCCAGTCATCGAGATCGCGCAGCGCCCGCATCACCGGCGTGCCCCACGGGACGCCACGGACCTGCGTGCGCTGCTTCTCGTAAAGATGCAGCACGTCGCTCGCCGGGATGGCGAGACTTTCGAGGCGTCGGCGCATGGTAACGACAGCATCGCCAGGGTGCTGGGCATGGAGCCAATAGGCGCGGCGTCGACCCAATGGATCGAATTCGATGCCCTGAAGCAGCCGACCGCCATCTGCAAGATCGCCGCTGCGGGTGCTGTCAAGCAGGTCGGCTTCAATGACCTGCATCTGGAGCGGAACGGCCAGACCATCGCTCAGACGTCGCGGGCGGCGGCGGATCAGGACTTCGCCAGCCTCGATCATTTCCCGCACCGCCAAGGTCTGCAGCCCGAAGATGTCGAGCTGTCCATCGGCGTCGGAGGCGGCTGACCAATCGTTCCAGAGCCGGTCAACCGTCTCGTCGAGCCTGGCGTCACCCGTCGCAGCGCGCGGAATGATGCCGCTGCCGACGATGTTGTTGACCAGCACAGAAACAGCCTTCGCTGCGTGCGGATTGTTGCGGGTGAGATCGCGCATGCGGTCTCGCAACAAGCCGCTGGCGGCGGCGATCTCGGCATCAGCCGATGTTCCTGCCGCCTTCCAGCCGTCCGTGCGCCGCCCCTTGGCCGCGCCGTCATACCCACGGGTCTTGGCGCTCAGCGCCTCGAAGCTGCGCCGCGCGAGCGCCCGCCTCACACCAGCCTCGGGTGCGGCCCACGCAACCATCCGGTCGAGGAAGGTGACCTGGCTCACCGGTCGCCTCGTCCGAACCCGGCATAGCCCGCGATCTGACGCGACACGCCGGACGATGCCGTGATCTCGGTCTCGATGGTACGGATCCGCTTCAATAGGTCGTCCGCCGATCCATATTCGACCGTCTTGCCGTCATAGCTGACCCGGAGCGTGCCGCTGGCATAGGCGCGCTTCAGCGCATCGAGTTCGTCGGTCGTCCAGGCCATGATGGCTCCTCGCTTGCTCTCGAAGCGTTCGTCGCTCGAAAAGCTCCACCGGAGCTTTTCGTTCGCTCAGGCGAAGCGCTCCTCACCCTCAGAACCACGTCCCGCGCGGGCCGAGCCAGTCGCTCTGCCGCTTGGTGGATGGCGGGTTTGGACGGGCGAGACGCCCGGCTTCGATGGTCGATTGCGTGTCGTCACTGTCCGCCGGCAGAGGACCGACCTGATCTTCGAGATCGCGCCACTTGTCCTCGGACCAGCGATCGGCTCCGGCGATCCAGACGGCGGCACGGGCATAGACCCGGCAGTCCAGCGCCTCGTTGCGTTCGCGAACCTTCTGCCATTCGAGCTTCTGGAAGCCGCGCTTGGTCGTGACGGTCACGAGATGCTCGGCGACGAGTTGTTTCACCCATTCGGCATCGACGCCCTGTGGAAGGTGCACAAGTCCGGCCGGGCCCTGCGCTCCATCCGCGTTCGACCGGCTTTCGCCGCGCCACTGGCGCGACGGTCCGGTCTCACCCTCATCGGTGGGCTTCGACAGCCGAAGGAAGCGATAGGTCTCGGCCTTGAAGGTCGCGACGGAAATCGTCCAAAGCCGTGCGCCACGGCGGATCTTCCGGCCGCCTTCCGTCGCATCGACGAAGGACGGGCCGGTGACCGGCGCCGCGCGATTGAAGCCCTCGACACCCTTGACGGGAATGACCTGCGCGAATCCCTGCCGGCGCGCCCATGCATAGACGGCGGGTGCTTCGAAGCCTGTGTCGATTGCGAGTTTCGACAGGCTCAGGCGCACGCCATGGGCGTGCGGCCATGTCTGGCCAAGGAGATCCGTCAAACATGATGGCGCGCATGTAGGGCGTGCGGGAGGTAGCGTAGCGCCCGGGCTCGGCCGACGCACGCGGGCTCAGGAACCGATGCCGATCCGCCCATTCCGAGACGGTGAGCGCGGGATCGGGCGTGAGCCCATCGCGCCAAGCCTGGACGAGCGCATCGACACCTTCGAAGGCGAACAACTCATCGGAAATCTGTGGCGACCTCGGCGAGATCGGCGAGGTGCGCTCGGACATGGGTCTCCAGAACCTTCTGCATCGCGTGCGCTTCGAGGCCGAGCTCCGCTGCCATCAGTGCCGCGATCCGTGCGGGCCAGTTCGCCCAAGCATCGCGCTCCTCGCGTGCCAGTCGAAAGACGAGCGCCGTCGCCCGCGCGCGGTCGATGACTTCGCCCTTCATGCGCTGCAGCCGCAGACGCCGTTCCTGAGCCTTCAGCACCTCGTTCGCGGTCTTCGCCTGAAGGAACGTGGTTCCGCCGCCAGCCGGAGACGGCGCGATCCCGCTCTCGCGCAGGGTGTCGCCGACGGCGGACAGCGCCGCATCGGGAACGGGCTTCAGCTTGGCCTCGCCGCCATCCCGGCGCTGCTTCGAGGGGTCGGTCATCGACGCGCGGCGCGCATCGCTCGCCCGCACATCGATCGAACCGTCAGCATGAAGGACGAGCCGTCCCGACGTCTTCGCCTTCTGGATCGCACCCCGCGACAAGCCGACATGGGACGCGTACTGGCGCTCGCTTATCCCCTGCATGTCAGCTCCGAAAACATAATGAATTGATGCACTTATTGCCTTGATAAGCGTTCGGGACAGAGCCTGTATGAGGTCACGAACCACGGAGATCCCGGATGACCAACCGAACCAAGAACGCACAGGCCCTCGACGCCTTCATCGCCCGCAAGGTTGAGATCGACGCCATGCTGGCGCGGCTTGCCGCCCTGACCGACGAGCATTTCGAAGTTCATCCCGACGAGGTGCATTGGGGGCACGTCGGGACGCTCGCCCACTACGCCGAACTCCTGGAGCGCATCACCGACAGCGCCTTCCGCGAGGGCGAACACGCCGAATGATTCGACCGACCTCCGCGCCAGCCCCGCGATTGCGGGGCTTGGCCTCGTAGAAGCGCCGCGATGGTCGCGGCGCTCTCGAACCGGAGGTTCCGATGATCCAGCTTTCCGACACCCAAGCCATCATCTTGAGCGCTGCTGCGCAGCGACCCGAACGCATCGCCCTGCCGCTGCCCGACAGTTTGCGGGGCGGGGCAGCCGCCAAGGTCGTCAGCACGATGATCGCGAAGGGGCTGCTGCAAGAGGTCGAAGTCAATATGCGCCGAGGCGAACCGGTGTGGCGCGAAACCGGCGAAGGCCACGGCACGACGCTGGTAGCCACCGACGCGGGCCTTGCCGCCATCGGCATCGAGCCGGATGAAGCCGAAACTGCGCCCACGAGCGAGACAGAAGCGCCGCCGGAGGATCGCGCGACGAACGCTCCTTCTGGAGCCGCGCAATCAACACGCACGCCACGCGCCGGGACCAAGCAGGCCGCGCTGATCGCCATGCTGCGCGCGCCGGATGGCGCGACCATCGAGGAGATCACAGCCGCCACCGGCTGGCAGTCGCATACGGTGCGCGGCGCAATTGCCGGAGCACTGAAGAAGAAGCTCGGTCTCGACGTTACGTCCGAGAAAGTTAAAGGGCGCGGGCGGGTTTACCGGATCGCCTGACAGACTGAACCTCAGACGGTCGGGTTAGGTCAGCTTCACCCGGCCGTCCTTGATCCTGTTGCGGGATGATTGTGCGAGATTGATCGCACTCTTCACGATATCCAGCTTCGCAACGCGCGAGTGATAGCCACGGAATGCTTCCGCCAAGGCCTCGTCGGTCACTTCTGGCGATACTTGCTCGTCTCGCCCAGAGCTGATCGGAACCTGATCGAGACTCATCCCGCGCCCTTCAAGGAATGTTGTGACGATGACTTCGAAGGTCATAGGTGGCCGATGGTCCATGTGCGCTTCATCGCGCAAGATCCTTTCGCCTGTCACGGCGCACGAGACTTTGCCGTCGTCACCGCGATGATCGGAAAAGAACTTGTCCCGGGCCGCATAAAGATCGAGCTGAACGACTCGACGAAAGGCGGCAGAAACCTCTTGCTTCCGCGTAGGAGGGCGTTGGGTGATGCAGTGCCGATAGGAAAAGTCGGTGCCGGAGCCATCAATGCGAACGATCCGAAAGCAGTTCGTACCATGCTCGGTCGCCATCACTTCAAAATGGGCAACCCCCTTGCCAACCTTCTGTGCGTATTCATCGTGACGCTCCAACAAGGCAGACAGGTCGAGAGCGTCATCGTCCGAAACTCTATCGCCAGGCCTGTAGCGACCCAGCATTGCTCGAAAATGATCGATCGCCTTCGACTGATTTTCGAAGCTGCGTGTAGCGATTTCTACGGGTTTCCCACGAGCCATGATCAATCTTTCGAGTTCAGGTGGCCAGTATAGCCGTTCTCGGAGATCGACACTGGCTCTTGCGTTTTGGAAGTTTACCTGTCCAGCAAGGCTTCGAACAGCCGTCGCAGGGCGAACGACCGGGCGATGCTCACCACGGTGAAGATCGCCCCGATCATTAGGTTCTCCGCAAGCGTCGTGTGCAGACCGAACAAGGGGAAGACGAGCAGCTGGGTGAGCACCGCGACGCTGTAGCCGACCACGACATTAGCTGTGGCTTCGACCAGCGACATCGCGCGCGACTGTTTCATGCCGCTGTCTCATCCATCGGCCAGCAATTGAGCCGCGAGAGTTCTGAGCGCATGCGCGGCAACCAGCGGCACCACTCCGTTGCCACAAAGGCGAAGCCGGTCCACCCGATGGGCCAGCCCATCAGCGCCTCGACGAACAGCGGGTTCAAGGTCCGGCGCATGTCGGAGGTATCGCCTCCAGCCATCGGTGTCACCAGGACCTGGCGGCCAAGCAGGCGGTTCACCGGCGTGTTGGCCAGACTGGTCGCCCCGTCCTTGTGGTCGCGCGCCGTCGGCGTCATCCACATTCCCGCCGCATGGGTCAGATCGGCCGTCCGGCGGTTGCCCGCGCTCGGCTTGCAGCCATCGTTCGCCATCGGCGTTGGCCAGTCCCGCGCCATCCGGTCCAGACCCTTCTCGTCGCGCCTCTCGCCACCTCGGCTGCGGAAGCTGTCGGTCTGCGGCGTCGGCCAGAGTGCTGCCGTCGTCGCAAGGTTCATCCCGAGCTGGCCCGCTTCCTGCGACGGCGTCGGCTTCGTCTGCCGGTTCTCGTTGGCGCTGGCCCTCGGCGTCGGCCAGAGCCGCAGCAATTCCGTCCGGTTCCCGCCACTCGACCGGGTCCCGGAGCAGGCGCGCGGGGTTGGCCATTTCGTCTCCTTCGCGGACTGCGAGGATGAACAGCCGCTCGCGCTTGTGGGGCGCGCTAACTTCCGCCGCCGTGAAGAGACCTGCCGCAAGGCGGTAGCCCATGCCGACCAGTCCTGCGGCGACTTCGGGGAAGCCGATGCGGAGATGATGGGCGACATTCTCAAGAAAGACGAAGGGCGGCTCGATCTCGCTGATGATGCGGGCGACATGAGGCCAGAGGTGACGCGGATCGTCAGCGCCCCTGCGCTTGCCCGCGACGGAGAATGGCTGGCACGGATAGCCCGCAGACAGGATATCCACCGAGCCACGCCATGGTTTGCCGTCGAAGCTGGCAACATCGTCCCAGACAGGCGCGCGATCCAGTGCCGAGTCTTCCATCCGCGCCACGATAATGGCTGCGGCGAAGGTTTCCCGTTCGACATAGCCCACAGAACGATATCCGGGCAGTGCGATGGTGAGCCCGAGGTCGATCCCGCCTGCGCCGGAGCAGAGGGACAGGCCATAAAGGCACGCGTCTCCGGCTCCGGAAGCATCTCCGGAGGGATGTAGAGCCAGGTCATGCATGTCACGCGGCGGATATGAGGTTTCGCGCGGGTTCAGGAGAGGCGTCCGTGTCCGGCGCGTCGGCCGGGGCTTCGGCATCGTCGCCGAGCCGCTCGGTTCTCACCTGCGCAAAGGTCCGTCCGTCGCCGTCGAGGATCGCGTCGCGCCCGGTGTCGGCCTGCCAGCGTTCGATGGCGACATCGACATAGGCCGGGCTGATCTCCATAGCGAAGACACGGCGGCCATTGGCTTCGCCTGCCATGATCTGCGATCCCGACCCGGAGAACGGCTCGTAACAAAGTCCGCCCCGCGCCACATGCTGACGCATCGGGATGCCGAACGCGTCGAGCGGCTTCGGCGTCGGGTGATCGGGCCGGTCGTCCTTGGCGAAACTCGGCAGCGCCCAAGTCGAGGCCAGCGATTCCTCGGCCACTTTCGGCGGCCGGTTCGGGCGGCGCCAGCCCATGAAGCAGGGCTCGTGCTTCCAGAGGTAGTGCGACCGGGTCAGAACTCCGCGGTCTTTCACCCAGATGATCTGCTGATGGACGAACGCGCCCGCTTTCTCCCAACAGGCTTCCAGCATCGCCTGGCGGCGCGAGGCGTGCCAGCAATACCAGGCGGCGTCTTCCGCGATCGCCTCGGCGACAGCCGCCGCGATGAACCCGTCATAGAGTTCCGCGCCTTGGCTGCTGTCATCCCAGGTGACGCCGTAGGATGGCGACCAGTCCTTGTTGCGGGTCGGATGGTTCGAGCCGTCATAGTCGACGAGATAAGGCGGGTCGGTGGCGAACAGGATCGCCCGCTCGCCATTCATCAGTCGGCGGACATCGGTGTGGCTGGTGCTGTCGCCGCAGAGCAGCCGGTGATCGCCAAGAATCCAAAGATCCCCGAGGCGAGATGCCGGATTGCGCGGTGGTTCCGGGATAACGACGGGGGCGACGCCCGTGCCGTCGGATGCTTCGTCGCCCGGTTCGAGCGCGAGCAGCCGATCGAGCTCGCCATCGGAAAAGCCGATAAGCGACAGGTCGAAATCCTCGGCGACGAGTTCCTGCAGTTCGCCGGAAAGAAGCGCTTCGTCCCAAGCCCCGAGTTCGGTCAGCTTGTTGTCGGCGATGCGGTAGGCGCGACGCTGCGCTTCGGTCAGATGGTCGAGCACGATGACGGGCGCTTCGGTGAGGCCGAGCTGCGCGGCAGCCATGATCCGGCCATGGCCGGCAATGACCTCTCCGTCGCTCGACACCAGCACCGGGACCGTCCAGCCGAACTCCGCCATGCTGGCGGCGATCCTGGCGACTTGGTCCGCGCCATGGGTCTTGGCATTGCGCGCATAGGGGCGCAGGCGGTCGAGCGGCCAGGTCTCGATCGCTTCGGGGGCGAAGCTGAGGGTCATGATGTCCGGTTATGGCTGGGCGTGTAGCCGTCGATTGGCCGCTGGATGCCGGATGCCGAGCCGGACTCCGCGAAGGGTCCAGGCATGGCAGGCGGCTACGAGGCAAAAAAGCTTATGTTCGTCGGGACTTCGGAGCCGCCATGAAAGGCGCTGGACTCCGGGTGGCTTCCCAAAAAATCCGGCCTGGCGCTAGCGACGTTTCGCGCCGCGCCCTCCCGCATACGATAGGGGCCGGGAAGGAACCAAGCTCATCGGGCAGGTGGGGAAGGCGAAGCTCATTGAACGCGTCTGTCCCGAGGATAGCCCGAAATCTACCCTGAACCGGCATTTCTGTCCGCGCGAAAACTGTCCGGCGGACACTTTGCTCGCCACTACTCACCGCTGCGCCGCGCCAGCCAGTTCGATCACCTTGCGCTTCGAGTAGCT
>JBIJED010000101.1:0-8193 GCA_044343785.1 Azospirillales bacterium
CTCGTCGGCCCGGATCCCGAGGCGGCCGACATCGTGCACCAGGGCCTCGGCTGGGCGAGCGCCTATGGCAGCGGCCGCGGCGGCCACACCATCACCAGCGGCATCGAGGGCGCGTGGACCCCGAACCCGGTGAAGTGGGACAACGGCTACTTCGACGTGCTCTTCGGCTACGAGTGGGAGCTGGTGAAGAGCCCGGCCGGCGCGTGGCAGTGGACGCCGAAGAACCTGGCCGAGAAGGACATGGCGCCGGACGCCCACGACCCGTCCAAGCGCGTGCCGATCATCATGACGACGGCCGACATGGCGATGCGGATGGACCCGATCTACGGGCCGATCTCGCGCCGCTTCCACCTGAACCCGGACCAGTTCGCCGACGCCTTCGCCCGGGCCTGGTACAAGCTGACCCATCGCGACATGGGTCCCCGCGTCCGCTACCTCGGCCCGCTCGTGCCGAAGGAAGAGCTGATCTGGCAGGATCCGGTGCCGGACGCCGACCATCCGCTGGTCGACGCGACGGACGTGGCCGACCTGAAGGCGCGCATCCTCGCCTCCGGCCTGTCGGTCTCCGAACTGGTCACGACCGCCTGGGCCTCGGCCTCCACCTTCCGCGGGTCCGACAAGCGCGGCGGCGCCAACGGTGCCCGCATCCGCCTCGCCCCGCAGAAGGACTGGGAGGTCAACCAGCCCGGCCAGCTCGCCAAGGTGCTCGGCGTTCTGGAGGGCATCAAGGCCGCCTTCGACGGCGCACGGACCGGCGGCAAGACGGTCTCGCTCGCCGACCTGATCGTGCTCGCAGGCGGTGCGGCGATCGAGAAGGCGGCGAAGGCCGCCGGCCACGACGTGCAGGTTCCGTTCACCCCGGGCCGCACCGACGCCTCGCAGGAGAAGACGGACGTCGATTCGTTCGCCGTGCTCGAGCCGGCGGCCGACGGCTTCCGCAACTACCTGAAGGCCGGCGTCACCCGCCCGGCGGAGGAGCTGCTGGTCGACAAGGCGCAGTTGCTCACCCTCTCGGCACCCGAGATGACGGCGCTCGTCGGCGGCATGCGCGTGCTCGGCGCGAACTTCGCCCACTCGGCGCACGGCGTCCTCACCACCCGGCGCGAGACGCTCACGAACGACTTCTTCGTGAACCTGCTGGACATGGGCGTGGAGTGGACCGAGGCGAAGAACGTCGCCGGCATCTTCGAGGGTCGTGACCGGGCCACCGGCAAGGTGAAGTGGACGGGCACGCGGGCCGACCTCGTCTTCGGGTCGAACTCGCAGCTGCGCGCGCTGGCCGAGGTCTACGGCAGCGGCGACGGGCAGAAAGCCTTCGTCCGCGACTTCGTCGCGGCGTGGGCCAAGGTCATGAACGCCGACCGCTTCGATCTCGCCTGAGCGGGATCGACGGGCGGATCCGGCCCTCGCGCCGGATCCGCCCGCCCCGGACCGGACGCGTGTTCTGCGTTCCGTCCGATCCGATCGGATCCGACCGTCCGGTCGTGTTTCGCTTCGGCCCGGGCCTGGTCGAGGCTATCCTGTCGCCATGCGCGCTCCGACCCTGTCCCGCAAACAGATCCTCAATCTCGCCGCGGCCTACACCCATCCGGTCCCGGGCGAGGAGACGGAGGTGTGCGAGCGCATCGGTCCGGCGGTGCGGGAACGCGGCCACCTGACGACGGACGAGTTCGAGGCGCTGGCCCATTGGGCCTCGCCGCGCCTCGGCGGCCGGATCCGCCTGAACTACGAGGACGAGGTCCGCGAGGCGACGAAGGTGGCGCTGTCGGCAGAGACGGAGCTGATGCGGATCGGTGCCCTCGTGGCACTGGAGGGCGTGGGGCACCCGATCGCCTCCGTCGTCCTCCACCATTGCCACGTGGACGCCTATCCGATTCTCGATCCGAAGATCCTCGTGCTGATGGGCGTCCGCCGGCCGCCGGCGCCGATGCGGCTTCCGTTCTGGGTTGACTACGTCGCCCAGTGCCGCGAACTCGCCGCCTGGACGGGGGTCGACATGCGCACGCTCGACCGTGCGCTCTGGGTCCTCGCCTGCACCTCGGATCCCGAGGCGACCTTCGGGATCAGGGTGGCGATCGACGAGACGGTCGACGGCTGACGGGGGCCACCACCGCTGGTGCGGGCCGGGCGGGCGCCCCGGTCACCGATCCGACGCCAGCCGGGCCGCCGTCGCCGCGGGGTCGAGCGTCGGGCGCACGAGCGTCGCCCGCGTCGGGATCGCCGCGGCGAACGACGCCGCCAGCGCCGGGTGCAGATCGACGGCCCCGCCGGCCAGCGCCACGGGCACAGGGCCGAACCGCGCGACCAGGATCGTGGCGAGCCGGGCGAGTTCGCGTCCCGCCTCGGCCAGGATGCCGGTCGCGACCGGATCGCCCGCCCCGGCCGCCGCGGCGACGGGGAGGGCGAGGCGGCCGATGGCCCCCCGTTCGACGCCGTAGACGGCCGCCCGCACCGCGTCCCAGGCCGTCCCGCCGATCCGGCCGGCGAGTGCGTCGCCGAGCGGGGTCGACCAGCCCGAGCCCGGGGCGGCATCCTCGCTGCGAAGAACGTGCGACAGCGCGGTGCGCGCGATCCAGGCGGCGGAGCCGGCGTCGTCGATCAGGATGCCCCGCCCCCCGACGGTGACGACGGCGCCGTCGGCTGCCACGTGGCAGCCGACCGAGCCGGTGCCGGCATAGACGAGGTGCCCCTCGCCCGGCCGGAATGCGGCGTGGAACGCGACCTCCACGTCGCCCATGAGCCGGACGGCGGCGACCGGGACGCCGGCGAGGCCTGCGATCACCGCGGCCAGCGCCGCCGCGACCGGCGTGTCCCGGCCGAGACCGGTGATGCCGCCCCCCACGCCGGCGAGGGGCCGCGCCCCGGCAGCCGTCCTGACCTCGACGAGGATGGCGGCGAGGCGCGCCCGTGCCATCGCCATGGCGTCCGCGGTGAAGAGGTGGCCGGAGACCCCCTCCCCCGCCCCGCGCGCGACGATCGTCCCGTCCGACGCGCGCAAGGCCCAGCGCGTCGCCGTCCCGCCGCCGTCGAGACCGAGGACGAGCGGGCCGGCGGACGCGGTCACCGCGCGACCGTTCCGGCGACGAACCGGCGGGTGATGTCGCGCGGATTGGTGATGGCGGTGCCGACGACGACGGCGTGGGCGCCGCGGCGCAGCGCCTCGGCCACCTGTTCGGGCGTCCACAGCCGCCCCTCGGCGACCACCGGCACGCCGACGGCCGCCGCCAGCGCCCCGACGAGGTCGAGGTCGGGCGGGTCGTCGCGGGCGGCATGGACGGGGCCGGTGTAGCCGGAGAGCGTGGTCGCGACCGCGTCCGCCCCGGCGGCAGCGGCGGCGATGCCCTGGGCGAGCGTGGCGACGTCGGCCATCACCGGCCGCCCCAGACGCGCGCGGACGAGGGCGATCAGGTCGGCCAGCGGCTCGCCGTCGCGCGGCCGGTCGGTCGCATCCAGCGCCACGACGTCGGCCCCCGCCGCCACGATGGCGGCGGCGTCGGCGAAGGCGGGCGTGATTTCGACCGGAAAGCCGTCGGTCCGTCGCTTCAGGATGCCGATGACGGGCAGCGTGCTCGCCGCACGGACGGCCGCGACGTCGGCCGGGCCGTTCACCCGGAGCCCGAGCGCGCCCCCCGCCTCGGCCGCGCGCGCCATGGCCGCCATGTGCACGGGCCCGTGCAACGGATTGTCGGGCCGCGCCTGGCAGGAGACGACGAGCGCGCGGGCGGGGACCGGGAAGGCGGGGACCCCGCCGGTGACGTCGCCGCCCCCCCTCACTTCACCGCCCCCCTCACTTCACCGCCCCGTGGGTGAGGCCGGCGATGAACTGGCGCGACAGCGCCATGTAGACGATCGTGATCGGAAGTGCGGCCAGCGTCAGCCCGGCGAAGAGCACGCCCCACTCGGTGTTGTACTCGCCCATGAAGATGGTCAGGCCCTGCGGCAGGGTCTTCAGCCGATCGGTCTGGACCATCACGAGGGGGAAGAAGAAGTCGTTCCAGATGGGCACGGCGTTGTGGATGCCCGCGATCACCATGGCCGGCCGCGCGAGTGGCAGCATGATCGACCACATGATCCGCCCCTCGCTCGCCCCGTCGATCCGCGCGCTCTCCTCCAGCTCGAACGGCAGCGTGCGCAGGAAGCCCGTCAGGATGAAGATCGCCGAGGGCAGGCCCATCGCCGTGTAGACGAGGATGAGGCCCAGCTGCGTGTCGATGAGCCCGAGCGACGTCAGCTGGATGAAGAGCGGGATGATGGCGAGCTTGAGCGGGACCATCAGCCCGGAGAGGAAGAAGAGGTAGATCAGCTCGTTCCCGCGGAAGCGGTAGCGGGCGAGCGCATAGGCGGCGAGCGTGCCCACGACGAGGATGGTGGTGACCGAGGAGACGGTGACGATCAGCGAGTTGAGCAGATAGCGCGGAAAGCGCGTCTGCTCCCAGATCGTCACGAGGTTCTTCGGCTCGAACGACGAGGGGAGCGAGAAGGGCGTCGAATAGATCTCCGCCGTCGACTTGAAGCCCGACAGCACCACGATCACGATCGGGTACAGCATCAGGATCGAGTTGAAGATCAGGAAGGCCTGGATCATCCAGACCTTGACCGGCCCGTCGGCGGCGACCGGGCGGCCGTCGGGGATCACGGCGCTCACTCCGGAAGCTCCCGCCGGCGCAGCGCCCGGGTCCAGAAGACCGAGACGATGGCGATCACGAGGAACATCAGCACGGCGAGCGCGCTGGCGCGCCCGAAGTCCTGCAGGCCGCCGGTGGCGCTGCCGAAGGCGGTCCGGTAGAAATAGAGGCCCAGCACGTCGGTGGCCCCCGCGGGCGTGCCGTCGATGCCGGCCATGACGAAGGGCATCTCGAACCAGTTCATCGAGCCGATGAACGTCAGGATGACGACGACCGTGGTCGCCGGCGCCACCAGCGGCCAGACGACGTGCCGCATCAGCGCCATGTCGCCGGCCCCGTCGAGACGGGCGGCGTCGATCACGTCCTTCGAGATGCGCTGCATCCCGGCGAGGAAGAGAAGCGCCGGGAATCCCACCCAATGCCAGGCGTTGACGAAGATGATGCTGCCCAGCGCCGTCTGCGGCTGGCCGAGCCAGGGCTGCGCCCAGGACTGGAGCCCGACCGCGATCAGCCCCTGGTTCACGAGGCCGAAGAACGGGTTGAGGAACAGCTTCCACATCGCGCCGACGATGACGGAGGAGAGGATCACCGGCAGGAAGATCGCGACCTGGTGGAAGCGGTGGCCGGGCAGCGACTTCAGCAGCAGGAACGCGATCAGGAACGCGGTGCCGTTCTGCACGACCATCAGGCTCGTGAAGACGATCACGTTGTTGCGCAGCGCGTTGAAGGTCCAGGTGCCGAACGGCTCCCCGAACAGGACGAGGCGGAAGTTCTCGAGCCCGATGAAGTCGGCCCGGGCGAGGCCGCGCCACGAATAGAAGGCGTAGAGGAAGGCGGACGCGATCGGCACGATCACGAACAGCAGCACGATGACGAGCGCCGGCGCGAGCAACGCCGCGATCCAGAGCTTCCGGCCGAGATCGTTCTGGAACAAGGCGGGGCGTCCGTGAGGCGGAACGGGGGGTCCGGCGGGGACGCGCCCCGCCCCCGGACCGGGGGGCGGGGCGCGCGCCCAAGGCGTCAGCCGCGGCGGAACGGCGCGTGATAGGTGGCGATGCCGTCCGTCACCTCCTTGGCGACCTGCGCCGGGGTGGCGGTGCCGCCCATGAGCTTCTGCACGCCCGCGGTCAGAAGTTCGGAGCCGGTCGGCGACTGGTAGCGGAAGTGGACGAGCGTGATGTGGTCGCCCGACGTCTTGTTCAGCTCGGCCACCTTCGCCAGCATCGGGTCGGCGATCTGCACGCCGGCGATGGGGGAGATGTTGCCGAGCAGTTCGGTGAAGCGGTTGCCGAAGGCCGGGGTGGAGAAGAAACGGATCAGCTTCAGCGCCGCCTCCTTCTTGTCCGACTTCGCGTTCACCGCATAGCCGCCGTCGTAGAACACCGGCACGAGGCGCGGCGCCCCGGCCGTGGGCGCCGGGGGCGCCATGAACTCCATCGGCAGGTTCGCGTTCTGCCGGCGGAAGTTCGCGATCTCGAACGACCCGCCGACGAACATCGCCGCCCGGCCCGAGAGGAACAGCTGCTGCATCGTCGGATAGTCGATGCCGGTGAAGCCGGGCGGCATGTACTCGCGCAGCTCGAGGAGCTTCGCCAGCGCGCCGACGTAGCGCGGATCCTCGAACGTCGCCTTGCCGGCCACGAGGTCGTCGTTGAACGCCTTGCCGTGCAGCGGCAGCGTCAGCGCGGCGGTGAAGATCTCGGCCATGAAGGCCGTCGCCATGCCGTTGGCGAGCGGGATGACGCCCTTGTCCTTCAGCGCCTTGCAGGCCGCGATCAGCTGGTCCCAGGTCTCGGGCGGCTGCACGCCGTTCCGGGCGAGGACGTCGCGGTTGTAGAAGATGCCGAGCGTCTGGGAGGCGAACGGGACCGCGTAGGGCTTCCTGTCCGAGCGGTCGGTGACCGAGGCCAGCGCCGAGGGCGAGAAGTTCGCCAGCTCCGGCACCGTCTGGGGCGACAGCGGCTCGAGGTAGCCGGCCTTGGAGAACTGCTCCAGCCCGCCGTAGGCACGGATGTGGATCACGTCGGGCCCGCGGCCGGCGGCCAGCGCGGTCGAGAGCGCGGTGCCGTAGTTCTGCGGCTCGAACCCCTGGAAGGCGAAGCGGATGCCGGGATTGTCCCGGGTGAACATGCCGAACAGCTCGGCGTACTGGGTCCGGTCCTCCTGGCGCCAGGTCCAGAAGCTCAGTTCGGTCGACTGGGCCGCGGCCGGGCGGATGCCCGTGGCGAACGCGGCGCCGGCGGCGCCGAGCGCGGCGAGCGCCTTGCGCCGGTTGATCGTGTGCGTCATGCGGGTTCCCTCCCAGGCTGGCCTTCGGATCGTCGGGCCGTTCGGGCGCGAAGTCTGCCGTCGTGGTGACGGGGCGTCAAGCCGGCCCGACGCCCGCCGATCCGGCGTGAAAGAGCCCGGTGATTTGATCAACGTCGGCTCCGAAGGTCAACGGGGCGACAGCCGCCTTGACTCGGATGCGCGACGACGCGACACAGGATTTGATCAACGCCGGTCGCGGACCGGGTCGATGGGGGTGCCGATGGGGATCGATTTCCGTCTCGACGGTCGGGTCGCGATCGTCACCGGTGCGGGCCGCGGCATCGGCGCCGCCGTGGCCGCGGGCCTCGCCGCCGCGGGGGCGACGGTGGTGGCCGCCGACATCGACCGCGACCGCCTCGACGCCATGGTCGAACGCTGCGCCGCCGCCGGGCTCGCCGTGACGCCGACGGTCGTCGACGTGACGGACCCCGCCTCGGTCGCCGCCCTGGTCGAGGGGACGGCCGCCCGCCACGGCGGGCTGGACGTGCTGGTCTGCAGCGCCGGCGTCACCGCCCCGCTGACCATCGACCGGACGCCGCTCGACGTCTGGAACCATGTCCTCGCCGTCAACCTCACCGGCACCTTCCTGTGCTGCCAGGTCGCCGCCGCCGCGATGCGGACGGGCGGGCGGGCCGGACGGCCCGGCGGCCGGATCCTGCTGCTGGGGTCGGTGGTCGGGCACCAGGGCGCGCTCATGGGCCATGTCGCCTACGCCGCGACCAAGGGCGGCGTGCACGCCTTCGCCAAGGCGCTCGCGCGGACGTTGGCCCCGGACCGGATCACGGTCAACGTGATCGCGCCGGGCCTCACCGACACCGAGATGCTGCGCGGCGCCCATCCACCGGAGGAGATCGCGGAGATCGCCGGCCGCATCCCGCTCGGCCTCGGCTCGGTCGACGACGTCGCCGCGGCCGCGGTCTTCCTCGCCTCGGACGCGGGCCGCCATCTGACGGGCGTGGTGCTCGACGTCAACGGCGGGATGCTGATGCGCTGATGCCCACCGCGACCGCCGCAGCGATGGTCGTCGAAGCGCTCCGCCGCGACATCGTCGGCGGTCGCTTCCGGCCGGGCGCGCGGCTGAAGATCCAGGACCTCGCCGCCCGGTACGCGGTGTCGATGATGCCCGTGCGCGAGGCGCTCCGGCATCTGGAAGGCGAGCGGCTCGTCCAGCTCGACGCTCACCGCGGCGCGACGGTGCGGCCGGTGACGGTGGCGTTCGTGCGCGATCTCTACGGCGTGCGCGACGCGCTCGAGGGGC
>JBIJED010000103.1:0-8174 GCA_044343785.1 Azospirillales bacterium
ACCGCAACCATCCGGGCGAGGTCGTGGCCGAAGTCGCGATCCCGCTGCGGTTGCGCCTGGGGCCGGACGTGCTCGTCTTCCTCGGGACGACGACGGTCTTCGGGACCGCGACGGACGTGATGCTGTCCGAACTGGTCGTCGAGGCCATCTTCCCGGCCGACGAGGCAACGGCCGCCCGCCTCCGGACCCCCGCGGCGTCGCTCGACGGCACGGGCCGGCCCCAGGACCCTCGGGACACACGGAAGGAGGGATTTGCAACCGGCGGGGGCTACGCCGATCATCGTCGCCGGATCCGATCGGCCGATCCCCGACCGGTGCTCCGAAGGACGTCGATCTCGAAGTTCAAGACCGAACCCGCGCTCTGGCTGCTCACCGCGCACCCGGACAGCTGGGAGCTGCCGCCCGACCTGCCGCGTTCGTCCGTGGCCGAGGCCCTTCCCCTCGGCCTGATCCGCCCCGGCGACCGGAAGGGCCGCTTGAAGCTCACCGAGAAGGGCTACGCCTCCGGCTGCCAGCGGCTGTCGGCCGGCTGACGTCCGGGATCAGGCCACGTGCTCGCGGACCGGTCGGGCCGTGGCCGTCGGCAGGAAAAGGTGCGGAGAGCCGCCGGCGGGGACGCGGCCGATCCGGACGTAGGCGACCGCGTCGCCGACGGCGCGCAGGATGTCCTCGACCCCGTAGGGCTTCGGCACAAGACCGAGGACGTCGAGCGCGCGGGCCTCGTCGCGGTCGACCTGGGCGGTGAGGAGGATGGAGGGGATGCCGAGTTCTGTGCGCAGCACGCGCGCGATGTCGCGGCCGTCGCTGCCGCGGGCGAGATGGACGTCGAGGAGGGCGAGGTCGGGCCGGTGGATGCGGGCGAGCGCGAGCCCGTCCTCCGCGGTCGCGACGACCCCGCAGACGACATGGCCGTCGAACGCGAGAACTTGCGACAAGGACAAGGCGATGAGCGCCTGGTCTTCGGCGATGAGGATCTTGGTGGCCCTGGTGGGCATCGGCATCTCTCGGCGGGGGCGGACGCGACGTCCGTCGTCCGAACATTCCATCCCCGGACGATGCCATCAATTCGACAGTTCCGCGTACGCCCTTCGGGTGAAACGAAAAATGGCCGGTCCCCGAAAGGCCGGCCACCCAGACCAAGAATGCGGAACGGTTCGATCCGTCCCGGGTTCGACGTCGCCGTCGCCGTTTGTGTGCGCTGCAGCATCACTTGAATAATCAAGTCCGCCGCAACTCTTGTTCTTGTCGTCCCCTCCCAAAACCCAGGCACCACCCGGATACGGCGTCAAGGGACCATCCCGGACGCCGGAAGTCAAGACGACACTGGTATGACCATGGATACCTCGGCGTCCGCCCGGGTGGGTCCGGCGAGGAGGGCGCGGCCGGCGTCGGTCAGGCGGCAGACCTGCCAGTCCGGCTTCAGCGGATTCTCGAACCACGGGGCCGCCCATCCGCCTTTCAGGCAGGCGCGGACGACGGCGGGGTCGATCCGCTGCCCCTCGGCATCGAACAGCGGGAGCTTGCCGCCCGGCTGGTCGACGCCGCGCCGGAGCCAATCGAGTTCGGCCGGCCCGGGCGCCCCGTCATCGGGACGCTGCCGACCGCCCTTCGCCACGCCTTTGCGTCCACGTCCCGTCACGAGGCCCTCCACACGCGTTGCGGGAACCCATCCTAGATCCTCGTGGGCGGTTGGCAATGCGCCGGCCGCCGGCACGTCGTACGGGCAATCGGCATGCCGTCTCGCGCGGTCGCCCCGGTGGGTCAGGGCTGCCATGCGCGACCGTCCGTTGCGCCGACGGTCGCCCCCTGTGACCGTCGGCGGAGGTCCTTCTTCCCGGCGGATGCCCCATGTCCCAGCGGTCGGGTCGCATGGCGATCGTGTTCTCCTGCATCGGCCATGCGCAGATGCATGTGCTCGCCGCCCTCTACCTGACCGTCGTCCTCGCCCTCGAGACGGATTGGCAGGCGTCCTACGACCATCTCCTGCGGCTCTGGACCTTGGGCGCGCTGCTGATCGGTCTCGGCGCGCCGCTGGCGGGATGGCTGGGCGACCGCTGGAGCGAGAGCCGGATGATGGTCGTCTTCCACGTCGTCACCGGGCTCGGCGCGGTCGCGGCCGGGCTCGCGGCGGATGAGACCGGGCTCGTCCTCGGGCTGGCGCTGCTCGGCGTCGGCGCGTCGATCTATCATCCGGTCGGCCTCGCCTGGATCGTGAAGAACGCCGAGAACCGGGGCAGCGCGCTGGCGTGGAACGGCGTCTTCGGCGGCATCGGCGTCGCGGCGGCGGGGTTCGTCGCGGGCGGCCTGTCCGACGTCGTCTCCTGGCGGGCCGCGATGATCGTGCCCGGCCTCGTCTGCATGGCGACCGGCCTGCTTCTGGCGATCCTGATCGCACGCGGCACCGTCGTCGACCGGACTGTCGACGCGAGGCCCGTCCCCCGCCCGTCGCGCGGCGACACCGTGCGGGTGTTCCTGCTGCTGTCCGTGACGATGCTCTGCGCCGGCCTCGTCTACAACTCCATGGCGACGATCATGCCGAAATGGTTCGGCGACCGGATGCCTGGCCTCGTCGGCGACGGAACCATGGGGGTCGGCGCCCTGGTTTCGCTCGTGTTCCTCGTCGGCGCGGTGCCGCAGCTCCTCGGCGGCTGGCTGGTCGACCGCCTTCCGCCCAAGCGCATCTATGTCGCGATGCTCCTCGTGCAGGTGCCGGTCCTCGCGCTGGCGGCGACGGCGGTGGGCTATCCGCTGTTCGCGCTGGCGGCGCTGACGGTCGCGGTGCTGAACATCCAGGTCCCGGCCGAGAACGAGCTTCTGGCGCGCTTCACGCCGGCCCGGCATCGCGGCCTCGCCTACGGGGCGAAGTTCGTCCTGGCGTTCGGCGCGGGCCCGGCTGCGGTCCAGTTCGCGGCCTGGACCTACGATGCCACCGGACGCTTCGACGATCTTCTCTTCGCCCTCACCGCGCTCGCCGCGGTCGCGGTGCTCGCCGCGCTGATGCTGCCCGGACGCGAGGACCGGCCGGGGCCCCTGCCGCCGTCGTCCCTTCCGGCCCCCGGCACGGCCGACTGACCCGTCGGGAACACGTCGCCCTCCGCATCGTTCGCTGTGGGCGGACGCCCATGCCCCGGGCGCCGAGGATCCCATGGGAGACGGACGTGACCCACCCTCAGGACGTCGCCGAGGTGCTCCGAGGTTCCGCCGGGCAGCACCGGCCCGGGCCTTCGATGCCCGTCAACGTCGGAACTGCCGAACGCTGGGTGTCGGCCTTGGCCGGCACCGGGCTCGCCATGCTCGGCCTGTCCCGCCGGTCGCGGGCCGGGATGGCGATGACCGCCGCCGGCGGAATGCTGCTCTGGCGGGGCATCGGCGGATCCTGCCCGCTCTACGCGGTGCTGGGCTGGTCGACGGCCCATCCCGTGCCGATCGCGCCGGACCGGGGCGCCGACCGATGGGCGCTCCGCCCGAAGGTCCCGTCCGGCGAGGGCGGCAGCCGCCCGTGGCAGACACGGGAGCGGCGCCTCGAGGAGGTTCTCGAGCCGTCGTTCCCGGCGAGCGACGTCCCCACGCACATGGGCGGCGCGACGCACGCCGGTGCCGCCCCGGGCCGATCCTTCCGCTGAACGGAGCCCGATCGTCGGTGCAATGCCGTCAGGCATAGACGGTACCCGTGGAAGTCGACCCCACTCTCTGTGATAGAACCCGTTGCGTCGCGACACCGCCGCGGTCAGTCGACGGAATCCGACGGGGGGATCCGTTCAAGATCAAGATTGTGCGCAAGGAGAAAACGACATGGCGAATGAAAAGGAAGTCGGCGTCGCCGCCGGGCGGCGTGCGACGGAAGGGGCACGAGGACTGGTCGACGAGACCGGCCGCGTGATCGGAGCCGGGACCGAGCGGGCCGCGGATGTCCTGCGTCGGGTGGCGAGTGACGGCACGGCCGGGCCGGTGCGCGACGCGGTCGAGGAGACCGTGGCGGCAGCGCGCGAGGGGGCGGAGCGGTCGTCCGAGCAGGCGCTTCGCCTGATGGGCATCTCGATGCACGACGGGGAGGCGGTCCTCGCCCATGCGACGCGCAGCCTCGACCTGTGGGTCCGGTGCGGCACCGTCCTCGCCGAGGGCACCCAGAGCCTGTGGAAGGAGATGGTCTCCACCTCCCGCGAGGCGATGGAACGGCGGATGTCCGGCCTGTCCCGGGCCGCAGGCGCGCGCAGCGTCACCGACCTGATGGCCGTTCAGGACCGCCTGACGCGCGAGGAGATCGACGGACTTCTCGGGTCGGGCCGGCGGATGGCCGAGATGTCCGTCCGCATCGCGCAGGACGCGGCCGAACGGCTGGCGGCGACCCCGGCCGAGCGTCGTGCTGCCGCCCCCCAGGGCCGCATCTGAAGCGCCGTCCGGATCCCGTCGCGGGTCCGGACCCTCATTCCGGGACGAGCGTTCCGATCCGGGCTCCGCCGTGGCCCGTGGCCAGGGCGGCGTGGATCGCGGGCAGGGCGACCTCGAGGTCGCCCGCGAGCCCGTAGGGCGGATTGACGACGAGCAGCCCGCAGCCGTTGAGCCGACGGTGGGTGTCCTCGGGCCAGATCGTCGCCTCCGCCAGCAGAACGTCGCGTAGGCCGGTCGCGACCACGGCCTCCTGGAAGCGCCAGACGGCCGGCCGTTCCTTGATCGGATACCAGAGCACGAAGACGCCCTGGGGAAACCGCCGGTGGCCCTGGACGAGCGTGCGGACCATCCGGTCGAACTCGTCCGGCGCCTCGAAGGGCGGATCGACCAGCACGACCCCGCGGCGCTCCCGCGGCGGCAGGTGCGCCTTGGTCGCGAGCCACCCGTCCATGTGATGGACCGCGACCCGGGCGTCGCCGGCCATCGTCCGGCGGAGCGTCCCCGCGTCCTCCTCGTGCAGCTCCGCCAGCACGAGGCGGTCGTCCGGCCGCAGCAGCATCGCGGCGAGGGCGGGGGACCCCGGATAACGCCGAAGCGGGCCGTCCGGGTTCAGCGCCCGCACCGCGTCGACCCATGGCGCCAGGACCGTGGGCAGGGCAGGGGCCGCCAGCACCCGCTCGACGCCCGCGCGCGCCTCGCCCGTGCGCAGCGCGTCCGGATGGTCGAGGTCGTAGAGGCCGATCCCGGCGTGGGTCTCCAGATAGCGCAGCGGCTTCGCCTTCGCGCTCATCCGCACCAGCACCCGGGCGAGCACGACGTGCTTCACAACGTCGGCGAAGTTGCCAGCGTGGAAGACGTGCCGGTAGTTCACGGCGCCGGGACCCGGGGCTTGGGCGGCTGGTCCTTGGCGACGCCGAGCACGGATTCGCGGTGCAGGATGTAGAGGCCGCTGGCGATCACCACGGTGGCGCCGAGCAGGACGTCGACCGTGGGCAGTTCGCCCCAGACCGCCCAGCCGATCGCGAGCGCCCACAGCATGCCCGAATAGTCGAACGGGGCGACGATCGAGGCGGGACCCCATCGATACGCCCCCGTCATCAGGATCTGCGCCACCCCGCCGAGGAGCCCCATGGCCAGGAACAGACCGGCGTCCAGCAGCGACACGGGCGCCACGAACTCGAACGGGAGAACCAGCCCGCTCGCGACGAGGCCGGTGATCGTGAACCAGAAGGCGATCGTGATGCTGCTTTCCGTCGTCGAGAGCCGCCGGATGATGACGAGGACGATCGCGTAGGTGACCGTCGAAAAGAGGGCGAGCAGGGAACCGACGAACCGGCCGTCGCCGAAGAAGCCGTCGCCGTCCGGACGCACCATGAGAAGCACGCCGCCGAAGCCGACGATCACCGCCACCGTGCGGCGCCAGCGCATCGTCTCGCCGAGGAAGAGGGCGGCGAGCACGGTCACGAAGAGCGGTGCCGCGAAGCCGATCGCCGTCTGGTTGGCGAGCGGAAGGTATGCCAGCGACCAGAAGGTCGTGATCATCGAGGCGAGGCCGATCCCGCAGCGCAGGACGTGCCCGCCGGGGCGCGACGTCCGGAGCGAACCGACCCCGGCCTGCACGATGAAGGGGAGGAGCGGCAGGAGGGCGAACAGGTTACGGCAGAAGATGATCTGCGACAGCGGATAGCTGACGATCAGCCACTTCACCATCCCGCCCATCACCGTGAACAGGCCGATGGCGCCGGTCGCATAGAGGACCGCGCGCGGCAGGTCGGCGTCCCGGGGAGCGAGTGCGGCGGTCATGGGGATCCGGTCGGCGTCGGTCCCCCGACTAGGCCGCAAACGGCGCCGCCTGCCAACGGCGCCGACCGCGCCCCTGCCATGCGCGGCGGTTCAGTTCGCGACGTCGGCCGTGTCGTCGACGACGGCGCCGATGGCGTTGTCGAGGAACTCCCGCTGCACCCGTTCGGAGACGCGGGTCGCCGGGGTGACGGCACGGCAGCGCGGATCGGCGATGTGCTCGGCCGACACGGGGTCCAGTTGCTGGAGCACGTCCAGCACCTTGCACTGGTATGTGCGCCGCGCCGACGGCGACCCGCCGTGGTAGCGCTGTACCGCCGCCGACCAGCTGCCGAGCTCAACGAAGTGGCGCTTCAGGTAGGCGGCGCCGTACTCGGCGTTCGCCTGCGGATCCAGCATCTCCCGGACGCTGCTGAACTTCACCCGATGGTGCTGGACGGAGAGCTGGAGGCAGCCGACGGCCGCAGGGGCGGCGATGCGACCCCGACGGTCGACGAGGCGCCTGGCCCCGTCGTCGGGGTCGGGCGCGTAGATCGCCCGGCCGCGGACGGTCATCGCATAGGGGTAGGGGTCGCCGTTCGTGGCGCTTTCGACGATCGAGACCGCGAGAAGGAGGCCCGGCGGGATCTCGTTCGCCTGTTCCGCCTTCAGGACCGGCTCGACGCAGCTCTGCGCCCTCGCCTCGCCGATCCCCGCCGTCGCGAGCACCGCGACCGTTCCCGCCAGGATGGCGACCTTGCCCGCCGTCCGGCGGATGCCCACAGAAGCGCTCATGTGCCGACCCCTCCTCGACTGCGGCGTGCGGACCATGGTCGGAGAGCCGCCGCCCGTTCACCGGGGCCTTGCCCGGTCTCTTCACCGGTCGCCGTAACCCGTCCGACGACCGCTCCCTCACTGAAGGTCACGCGCCATCCTGTCGGCGCGCCCGGTTGGTTTTCCAGAATACGCCGGACGTGTCAACCCGATTGTACCGATGCGAGAGGATCGGACCGGGTTTGACCTGCCTCAATACGCAGCCGGCCCGTGTCCTGCTTGCGTGTCAGGACCGGCCGAGAGGCCCGTCGACAGAAGGTCCGCCATGAGCGCGAAGCACGATCTCGCCGAGGATTTCCCCCAGCACGCCGCCCGCATCCACGAGATGAAGGTCCAGGACCATCACTTCGCGCGGCTCTACGCGGAGTACGACGACCTCCAGCACGAGATCCGCAACATCAACGCCGAGATCGAGCCGGCCGGCGACGAGCGGATCGAGCAGCTGAAGGGCCGCCGCGTCCATCTGAAGGACGAGATGTACCGGCTGCTGGAGGAGGACGCGCGTCGCTGACGACGGGTCCGGGCGGTCCTCAGACCGCCCGGACGAGCGCGTGCTTCTTCTTGCCCGCCGACAGCTTCACGGTGCCGTCCGCGTCGAGGGCGTCGGGCCCGAGCGTGGCTGCCTCGTCGACGACGGGCGCGTCGTTGAGGCGGATCGCCCCCTGGCGGATCAGCCGCCGACCCTCGCCGTTCGAGGGCACGAGGCCCGTCTCGCGCAGGAGGTCGACGATCTTGGCGCCGGCCTCCAGCCGGGTCCGCGGCACCTCGAGCGTGGGGAGACCGTCCGCCGCCGCCCCCTCCTCGAACGTCCGCCGGGCCGTCTCCGCCGCCTGTTCGGCGGCGGCCGTCCCGTGGCACAGGCGCGTGGCCTCGAACGCCAGCACCTTCTTCGCCTCGTTGATCTCCGCGCCCTTCAGCGCCTCGAGCCGGGCGATCTCGTCGAGCGGCAGTTCGGTGAACAGGCGCAGGAAGCGGCCGACGTCCGCGTCCTCGGTGTTCCGCCAGAACTGCCAGAACCCGTAGGGCGAAAGCCTGTCGGCGGACAGCCACACCGCGCCCGACGCGGTCTTGCCCATCTTCGCGCCCGAGGCGAGCGTGATGAGCGGCGTCGTGAGGCCGAACAGCGAGGCGTCCCTCATCCGGCGTCCCAGTTCGACGCCGTTGACGATGTT